>NZ_VFWS01000200.1:0-5004 GCF_006443065.1 Mesorhizobium sp. B1-1-5
GGATCCTCGGGTCTACGCCGCGTCGCTTCGCTCCTTGCTCCGCCCTAGAATGACGAAGCCGCAGGGACGAGCCATACAAGGCCGCTTAGTGATCCTTCGGCCGCCATGCCTCGAATTCCGCCTTCTTGGCTTCCGACGCCTCGGTCTGGTTGAGCGCCTGCCACTCGGCATAGGGCATGCCGTAGATGATCTCGCGCGACTCGTCTTTCGACAATGCCACACCGTCGGCTTCGGCGGCTTCGCGATACCAGTTGGACAGGCAGTTGCGGCAGAAGCCGGCGAGGTTCATCAGGTCGATGTTCTGGACATCGCCGCGTTCGCGCAGATGCGTCACCAGCCGACGGAAGGCGGCTGCCTCGAAATCGCGTTTCTGGTCGTCGCTGAGTTCGGTCATTGGGGAACTCCCGGCCTATCGGTCTCGTCACACAGGTCCCTGCGCGAGCCGAACATTTTCACCTGATGTATATCGGGGCGCCGGTCGATGGCGTCAACGATCGGCGCCAGGCGTTCGGCCCAGGCCAAGGCGCCGGCGCGGTCGGCGATCAGGTCCTGACGGATCTCGATCAGCGCATGCGCATAGCCGTTGACGATGGCATGGCGGAACATGGTGTCGCCGCGCAGCGCGCCGTCATAGGGTTCGTTGTCGCCGACGACGAGGGACTTGTCCTCGGCCAGCATGTCGATCAGCGGCCGCGCCACGCGGTCGTCTCGGTCCCACAGGACGCCGACATGCCAGGGGCGGACAAAACCCTGCATCGCGGGCGTGAAAGAATGCACGGACAGGATGAACGGCGCCTTGCCCGAAGCATGGGCGACGGAGGCAATCATCGCGCCGACGGCGTCGTGATAGGGCCGGTAGAAACGGTCGAGCCGCCGCTCGCGCTCCTCCCGGGCAATCGGATAGTTTCCCGGCACCACGGTTCCGTCATAGAGCTGGCGGATCATGGTTGGGTCGTCCTCGCCCCGGTTGGGGTCGATCAGCAGCCGCGAGAAGCCGGCAAGCACCGCCGGCACGTCAAGCGCAGCGGCGAGCTCGCGCGTCACCGTCTCGACGCCGATGTCATAGGCGATGTGACGGTCGAATTCGGACGCCGGCAAGCCGAGACTGCCATATTCGTCGGGGAGATCGCGGCGGGCGTGGTCGGCGAGAAGCACGACGCCTTTCTTGCGGTCGCCCTCGACTATGTCGAACGGCGTGAAAACTGTGGATCGGGTCATCGACTGAAAAGGGGGTGGCGGCTGCGATGTGCTATCGTCATTCCACGAAGAGGACGCCGGCGCAATGCCGTTGTTTGGCCAAGGTTTCCGCAAAAAATCCCCGACCGAGGGAGAATTTGCGCGACGGGCCCTTCTAAATCGATTGGAATTGAACAAAACGGCGCGTTGACATGCGCCCGGAGTTTGCTGAAAAGGGCTTCGAGAGATGCAAATGTGGTTCGCAAGGGGATCTGCGATGGGTTTTGCCGGCCGGTTGCGCAAGCGCCTGGCCGTGCCGTTGCTGATCGTCGGCGCGGGATTTTTCGCGATAGCCGCGACCTCGCCGGCCCGGGCCGACTTCCGCGTTTGCAACGCGACGCAAAATCTGGTGGGCGTCGGCATCGGCTATCGCGCCAAGGCCGGCTGGATCACCGAGGGCTGGTGGCACATCGAAGGATCGACCTGCAAGACGCTGATCGAGGGTCCGCTGTCATCAAGGTTTTACTATCTTTATGCAGAAGACGCCGAACGTGGCGGGCGCTGGGACGGCCCGATCAACATGTGCGTCGCCGAAAAAGAGTTCAAGATAGCCGGCGTGAATGATTGCGTCGCCCGGGGCTTCCAACGCGCCGGATTTCAGGAATATGACACGGGCGAGCAGGCCAGCTGGATGGTCCAGCTGACCGACGAGCCCGCAACGGGAGGCGCGCCAGCGACCCCCGCTCCGGGAACAAACAGTCAATGAGACGCAGCCGCAAGGTCAAGATCCTCGCCACCATCGGTCCGGCTTCCTCTTCCGAGGAGATGCTGAGAAAGCTCTTCGAAGCGGGCGCCGATGTCTTCCGCATCAATATGAGCCATACCGACCACGAGCTGATGCGCACGCTGGTCGGCCGCATCCGCGCCGTCGAAGCGGCCGTCGGCCGACCGATCGGCATCCTGGCCGACCTGCAGGGCCCGAAGCTCAGGGTCGGCAAGTTCGCCAACGTCAAGGAAGCGCTGGCTGTCGGCCAGACTTTCACGCTCGACGACAATCCCGAAGCCGGCACGTCGAAGCGGGTATATCTGCCGCATCCCGAAATCCTGAGCTCGGTCGAGGCCGGTCACCGTCTTTTGATCGACGACGGCAAGCTGGAGCTGAAGGCGCTGAAGAGCGACGGCAAGTCGATCACCTGCACGGTTGTCGCCGGCTCGGGCATTTCCGACAAGAAGGGCGTCAGCCTGCCCGACACCGACCTGCCGGTCGGCGCGCTGACTGAGAAGGACCGTGCCGATCTCGACGCGGTGCTTGCCACCGGCGTCGACTGGGTGGCGCTGTCCTTCGTGCAGCGGCCGGAGGACCTGGCTGAGGCCCGCAAGATCGCGCGCGGCCGCGCGCTGATCATGGCCAAGATCGAGAAGCCGCAGGCAGTGGCGCGGCTCCCCGAAATCATCGAGCTCTCCGACGCGCTGATGGTCGCCCGCGGCGATCTCGGCGTCGAGATGCCACTGGAAGCAGTGCCTGGCATCCAGAAGCAGATCACGCGAGCGGCGCGCCGCGCCGGCAAGCCGGTGGTGATCGCCACGCAGATGCTGGAATCGATGATCACCGCGCCCGTGCCTACCCGGGCCGAGGTTTCCGACGTGTCGATCGCTGTCTTCGAAGGCGCGGACGCGATCATGCTTTCGGCCGAATCGGCGGCCGGTGCCTATCCGGTCGAGGCGGTCGCCATGATGAACCGCATCGCCACCAAGGTCGAAACCGACCCGACCTATGCCGGCATCATCAATGCGCAGCGCTCGGAGCCGGAAGCCACCGGCGCCGACGCCATCTCGCTGGCCGCGCGCGAGATCGCCGAGACGCTGAAACTGTCGGCGATCATCTCCTACACCGCGTCGGGCACCACCGGCCTGCGCGCCGCGCGCGAGCGCCCGCAGGTGCCGATCGTGGCGCTGTCGCCGATCGTCAACACGGCGCGCCGGCTGTCGCTCTTGTGGGGCACGCATTGCGTCGTCTCGCCGGATGCTACCGACCTGGACGACATGGTCGACCGGGCCTGCCGCATCGCGCTGGAAGAAGGCTTCGGCAAGCCGGGCGACCGCGTCATCATCACCGCCGGCGTGCCGCTGCGGACGCCGGGCTCGACCAATATGCTGCGGATTGCCTATGTGGGGTCGGAGACCCATTAGGGCATAGTCGACTTCTCAGGAATCGCTCTATGAAGACGCGTCAACGCGCGCGGCAATCGCGTGCGCTTTGGCTGCGGCTTTGGGATGGTCCAAGCGCTGAAGAAACCGGAATGCGCGCGGAACTGGGTCGTATAGATACTGATCCGGCCCCAGTATCTTCCGCCGGTTCAGTTCGATCGTGTCGAGCAGATCGAAATCGACCTTCGTGATCATGCAATGCCAGCCGGGACTGTGCGACGCCCAGCCTTTTTCGTGATGTTCGAGGAGCCGCCGACGGCAGGAATAGCCGTGATAGTCGAAAGCGATGACGCCGTTCGTCACGTAGATATGGTTGCCCGCAAAATCCTCGGCCGGGACAATGCGCTCGCCATAAAATCCCTCAAAGGGAGGGTTTTTCAGAAAAACCCCGGCCAGAATGGCACACGCGCCGTGACCGAAGAAGATACGGTCCGGCAGTCCCCATCGCTTTTCCGGATTTCTCTTTATGCCGTGTTTCAGGACGTACATGCCAGGTTGATCCCAATGCTCTGTGCGCCGGTCCGCTTGGAAGACATCTGTCAGGTCGGCGCGAGTTCCGGCTGCGGCTGCTCGAGAGTGGGACATTTGCCCACGCCATGCGCGTCGCCGGCAATCCGCGCTTCCACCATCCTGGCCATCGCTTGAAGATCGACATCCTTGCCCGCGACTTTCTGGATCGCGCCGACCACGAGATCGGGCGCGATCCAGTCCGGCTTGTGGCCGAGATTTCTGACCCAGATGAGCTCCGCGCCGGGAATGTCGCGTTCCAGGCCGATGGAATGGATTGTCGCATAGACCACCTTGTCGCGATCGCCCGAGATGACGACGGTCGGCGCCTTGATCTTGCGGTAAGCAGGCGCGGCGGCGCGGACATAGTCGTAGAGCTGGGCGACATCGCGGGCGTTGGCGCCGAAGGCGGACGGCCGCAGCACCAGCGGGATCGAGGCACTGTCGACATAGGAGTCCGGCACATCGTTTGGCGAAAAGACGCAAGACGTCGCGCCGCCGATCTGCAGCATGCCGGCCGGATAGGCGAGCGTTTCGGAAAACAGCCAGCCGATCGCCGGGGTGGCCGTGAGATTGTAGTACCAGGCGGTCGCGCCGCCCGGCCAGGGATGCGTGGCGGGCGAAAGGAAGACGAGGCCAAGCGTTTTTTCCGGATGCTGACGGGCGAAGGCCGTGGTGATGGCGCCGCCGAAGGAATGGGCGACGATGACCGCGTTGCGGATTCCCAGCCGGTCCATCAGCGCGGCAATGGTATCCGCCTGCTTCGCCAATGTCTCATTATCTCCGCGCTCCGACCAGCCGAGCCCCGGGCGGTCGAGGAACAGCATTTCGGCGCGGCCCTCGAGCAGGGGCCTCAGCGGCAGCATCTGGTCCTTGAGATTGGCGCTGGCGCCATGGATGAAGACGACCGGCGGCAGCTCGGCGCCGGCGGGCGCCTGGATATGGACGTAATGGATGCGCGTGCCATCGATCTCGGCGAACGCGCCGATAGGCGGGCTGCGTCGCTCGACCAGCCAGACACCGGCGCGGGTGACGCCGGCGAGGGCAAAGAGGAGAGCGACCAGAAAAAGGAGGATGGCGCAGATGAGGTTCATGCGGGGAGTAGGGGCGTAG
>NZ_VFWS01000201.1:0-4765 GCF_006443065.1 Mesorhizobium sp. B1-1-5
CATTCTCGGCAACATCAGCGCGGAATCGGCATTCAAGCCGACGGCGATCGGCGATGCAGGCAATGCGTTCGGGCTGTTCCAGCACAATGACCGCGCCCCGCAGCTTCTGAGCGCCATAGGCGGCAAGGGCAATCTCGGCGACGTGCAGGGTCAACTCGATTTCGCATGGAAGGAATTGAACTCGTCCGAAAGCGGGGCGCTCGCCCGTCTCAAAGCCGCCCCGGATGTCCGTTCGGCCACAGCGGCATTCGCCGGCTTCGAGCGGCCTCGAGGCTTCTCGCTCGCCAATCCTGAAGGTGCCGACAACTTCTCCGGCCGCCTTTCCGGCGCTGAGCAGGCGCTCGATAAGTTCGGTGGCACCGCCGCCAAGGCAACCGGAAGTCTCGGGTCCTTGGGCGAGGGAATGGGGAAGATGGGCAGTGCACTCAGCCAGTTTCCCACAGCGCCCAGCGGCGGCGGTGGCGGTGGCGGCTTGCTCGGATCACTGTTTGGCGGTTTAAGCTCCGCGTTCAGCGGGACCAAGGCGTTTAGCTTTCTCAGCGCCAATCCAGGTGGCTATGTCAACTTTTATGCCGATGGCACCGAAAACGCGCCTGAGGGCTGGGCGTGGGTCGGCGAGCGCGGTCCCGAACTGAAGAAGCTCCGTTCTGGCGACGTGATCCGCAGCAACCCTGCCTCGATGCAGATGGCGGCAAACCAGAACCGCGGCCAGTCGCAGGGCAAGGTCGAGCTTCACGTCCACGTCACTGGCGCAAGCGGCGATGATCATGTCCGCACGCTGGCCAAGCAGGGCGCCCAAGAGGCGATTGGCGAGTATCACCAGGGCCAGGTGAATGGCGGTTTCGGCGATACACAGCGTCGCTACACTTCACAGAAAGGATAGGCGATGGGGTACATCAATCTCCCCACGCTCGACGTCAATTTCTTGAAGCCGGCTAGATTGTCCTTCGACACCAAGGGCGGCGGGTTGGAAGGTGGGCGCAACGGCCTCGGCGAATCGATCACGATCGAAACCAGCGGAGGGGGCGTTCTTGTCGGCTCCTACGAGAATTGTGTCGTACGGGCCCGCGAAGAGCATGAATACATCAATTGGATCGCGGCGCGCATGAACAGCTCGATCCGGTTTATGAATGTGCCGATCCTATCGGACTGGGTTGGGCCGTTCCCGGTCATGAACGGAGTTCCCCAGTCATTCATCACACGCATTCCCCATTCCGACACGTCGCTTTTTTCCGATGGTGCCGGCTACAGCCAGGCGACGGTGTTCGGCACCATGGGTGCAACTGCGGCGCTCAATGCTGGCCAGATCACGCTGAACATCTACGGCGCCGAGCGCAATCTGCGCTGGTCCGACTGGTTTTCGATCTATCACCCGACCAAGGGCTGGCGCGCTTATCGTTACTGGGAGAGTTCGGATCCTGTCACTGTCACCGAAACGGTGGAAGGCGTAGCCTACACCGGTTCGCAATACGTGCTGTCGCTCGACCGGCCGCTGCGCGAAGCGGTGCCGGCAGGAACGCGCATCGAGTTCGCGCGGCCGCGCTGCGTCATGAAGTTCCCGTCCAGCTTCACCCTGGCTTGGGAGGCCGAGGGCTGGTGGCAGTCGACGCCCACGATCCAGTTCGTTGAGGGCTTCTAATGGCCTGGCAGGACCTGATTGGCTCCTACTCGGTCGACTATGTGCCTCAAGAGGTCGTCGATCGCATGGGATCGAGCCATATACTTGGCATCTTCTTCCGGCTCGACAGCGATCCCGGCCTGCATATCTGGGCAGGCGTCAACGACATCCCGGCCGGCTTCGACAGCCTCGACGAGGATGGTACGGTCTATCTCGGCGGTGGCCGCCTGCTCAACATCCCGACGCTCGAGGTGCTGGTCAACGGTCAGAGCTCCAGCGTGGAATTCGGGATTTCAGGCATCGATCCGGATACCGCCGCCAATGTTCTTGACACCATGCCAGACGTTCGCGGCAAGGATTTGAAGATCGGCTTCACCACGCTGGACGACTACTATCAGCCGACGACGCCGATCATTGCGCTTTGGACAGGAACGGCGTCGCATCCCACCGAATCCATGCCGCCGGTCTCAGGCACCGACAATCCGACCACGACGCTGACGCTTGCCGTGGTTTCCGGATCGAACACCAGGTCGCGCGCCTCGCTGGTGCTGTGGTCGGGGCCGCACCAGAAGGCGATGTATCCGACTGACAAGTTCTGCGATGGCACTGCGCGTCTGGCGCGCGGCGTCGCGCCGGCATGGCCGAACTACTGAGGCACCAATGACGCTGGAACAGTATATCCGGCTTCCACACCGCTGGCAGTGGGGGTTCACCGACTGCACGCTATTCGCGGCCGACTGGGTGGTCGAGGCGACCGGCAAGGATCCAGGCGCCGATCTGCGCGGCACCTACTTCGATGCCGATGGTGCTGAAGCCATCCTGCGGGCCGCTGGCGGCTGCGAAGCCCTCGTCGGGGCAAAGCTCGGCGCCCAGGGATTTCAGCGCGTTCAGCAGCCGCAGGACGGCGATATTGGCATCATCAGCGCCATGACGGGTTTCGAGGCATCCGGCCTCGCGGTCAAGGAAATCCCAGCCATAAAATTCGGCCCGCTCTGGGCGGTGATGTCGGCGCGCGGGGCAATGGTGAAGCATCTCGACTGGACTGGCGTGGCATGGCGCATCGCGTGAACCCGTTCGACGATGCCTTGCGCCAGGCGCTGGCCACGGCCTCGCGCCGGCGGAGCTATAATCCTGGCATCGGCGCTTTCGAGACAGCGACGACGCAGGAGATAGTCGCAGAGGGCTGGCACGGCGCATATCGCTGGCCGGTCCGCAAGGACCCGATCTTCACGCCAATCTTTACCGCCATTCTTGGATCTGGCGGGTTCACGCTTTTCGGCACGACCGTCTCTTATGCGGCGATCGCCTCGGCTATTGCCACCACGGCCATCGTCGCCGGCGTGCAATACCTGCTTACGCCGAAGCCGCCGAAGCCGGAGGACGGCCGCGCGCCACTGACACAGCCGATCCCTTACCGGTTCTGGGGCGTTGGGGAGGCCAGGCTTGCCGGCCCAATGATGCTTTGGGAAGCGGTCGACAACCGGATGTATTCGGTGCAGGCGATCGTCGGCCATCGGATCAATGCCTACACCGGCTACTACCTGAATGACGACAAGGTCGAGCTCGACGGCAACACCGTCATCAGCCCGGACGGCGACCGATACAACGACGCCGATCCTGTACGCATCTATCGCCGACTGGGGCTGACACCGGAAACCGCGATTGCCGAGATCGTCGCCGATCTTGGCGCCGAAGGCGTCTGGACGTCGGAACATCGGGGCGACGGCCAGGCGTCGGTAGGCATGACATGCAACGCACCCGGTGCAGAAAACTTCCAGAAGCGGTTTCCCTACGGCAAGCCGGCTCTGTCGGTGGTCGCAGAACTGGCGCTGGTCTGGGATTTCCGCGATCCCGCGCAGGATCCGGAAAACCCGGCGACATGGGCTTTCTCGAAGAATTCGGCCCTCACTCTGGCCTGGCACGAATGTTTCAATCCTTTCGGCACCAAACGCGATTTCCGCAAGGCGCTGCTGCCGGTTCTCGACATGTGGCAGGAAGAGGCCGACGTCTGCGATGAAGACGTGCCCCGGGCCGCTGGCGGCACGGAGAAGCGCTATGAGTGCGGCGGCTTCGATACCACTGACCACGACCCGAAAAGCGGGACGAATGCCATCCTCGCCTCCTGCGACGGCTGGATGTGCGAGCGCGGCGATGGCGCGTTGCTTTTCGTCGCCGGCAAATTCAGGGAAAAGTATGTCGCCACGCTGACTGACGCCGATATCGTCGGCCACACCGTGCAGCACGATGTCCTGTTCGAGGAAGAGGTCAACCAGTTCATCCCGAAATTCACCTATCCGGCCACCGATTTCACGACGACCGACACCGACTTTTTCGAAGATACGCCGGCACAGATCGAGGCCGGTCGCGTCTTGCCACAAGACGGCAACTATATCTGGGTGCAGCAATGGCGGCAGGCTCGCCGACTCGGCAAGCGGGAGTTCGCGCGTCTGCGGGAGAAGAAGCGCGGCACGTTCGACGTCCGCTTCACCGGCATCAACGCCGTTTACGCGCCATGGGTCAGGCTGGCGACTCCGCGTCGACTGCCGTCGATGGATGGCAAGCTGATCGCTAACCGGCGGTCGGCCCTCTCCGTTTCGCGCGGCGGTTTTCAGATGACGTGGATCAAGATGCCTGGTTCCGGCCCGGAGATCGACGACTGGAACCCGGCGGTCGATGAAGGGGCGGCGCCACCCGTGCCGGCGAAGCCGGTTTCCGACGGCATCCCGAAGCCAATCATCGATACCGCGGCGGCAATATCCGGCAGCGGGACAGTCTACATCCGCCTCGCCTTGGTTGATCCGAACCGCAGTGATCTCACGCCGGCGCTGCGCTATCGCGTCGCCGATGTGGGCGGCGGTGTTCCTGGGGCCTGGATCGAGCAGAAATTCCCCGGGATCGCACCGGATGCCGGTCTCATCGTGCTGAACACCAATCCGGTTCCCGCCGACACATCGATCAACATCGAGGCCGTCTATATCGGGTCGAACGGCAGCTATGGCGATTACTCCGATAGCGAAACGGTGGTCTCCACAGTCGACAACACACCGCCGGCCACGGTCTCGGGTGTTGTCGCAACCGGCGGCGTCGGCCAGGTCGCACTGACCTGGAATACCCCGAACTCCGGCAACTATGTCGCCACCAATATCC
>NZ_VFWS01000202.1:0-4642 GCF_006443065.1 Mesorhizobium sp. B1-1-5
GATGCGCCTCCTGCATCCTTGGTCCGGCGACCCTCATTCAGCCGCGATGCCATTGCCGCCGCCGGCAACGATCGTCGCAACTCGCGCAAGGGACCAGCTGCCGGCTCCGCACGCCGGCCTCCGACAAAAACAAGTCAATACCTCACCCTCCGGCGAAAACGCCGGCGAGACATCGACTGCCATGTACAATTACGCCAGTCCCCTACCCACCGAAGAGACAAACCAAGCCGTACGCGGAATTGCTCCACGTCATGAATTCCGCCATTTTGTGCTGGCCGATTCAGGCTGGGTCAGGGGCAAGAGCCCGTCCCTTCGATGGATGGACATTACCGAAATCGCTGTGGATAGGGCAAGGCCACATCTAACGGTTTTTTAACGAATCTGGTTACCGGACGGGGCTTGAAATCGGGAGCTGCGCCGGCAGGTTTTGACAAAGCCATTGTGATTCAAACCCTTTTCCGGCGAATATGAAAAAGGCCGCCCGAAACGAAATATTCTGAAATAATTGTCTTGACAGCTACTTCTCCCCCGCCGCTCGACCTTGAGCTGAACAAGCTGTGGACGACCGGCTGTAAGTCTCTGAAAAAACTGATGATTTTTTGCCAGGCAAATTTAGGCAGTTGCCGCGGGGAGGGCGTTCCGTTGTCAGCGGCGTTGAATATGCCGGCAAAACATTACTGGCGTTGGAATCACGTCGCAAGCGTTGCTCACGAGCAATTTTTTTAAGTACTTGCCGGCAAACGAAAAAAACCCGGTCTATGCGACCGGGTTCAACATCGATGGAGTAAGGATTAAGTCGGTCAGGCCGACAGCGTCTTGACCCGCTGGGCCAGCCGCGAAACCTTGCGGGAAGCCGTGTTCTTGTGAACGACGCCCTTGGTGGCGGCGCGCATCAGTTCCGGCTCCGCCGCCTTGAAGGCTGCCACCGCCGCGGCCTTGTCGCCGGCGGCCAGCGCCTCTTCGACCTGGCGCACATAGGTGCGGACACGCGAGCGACGGTTCTTGTTGATCGCCGCGCGGCGGGCGATCTTGCGCGTTGCCTTTTTGGCCGAAGACGTGTTGGCCATGATGCCTCTCTTCCGATCTGGTGGGCGCCAGCGGGGTGCCGCAGGGCGCAAAAAACAAACGGGCAGCCACAGGCCGCCTCGGTTGGTGCGGCTTATAGTTCAGCTTTTCCGGCGCGTCAACGCCACTTGGCGGTCTTTTTGGGGACTGAAAGCGCGTCGCGACCTGCCTTCAGTCATTCGACGACATGCCCTAGAGCCGGATGATTTCAGGTCGAGTCGACCTGAAATCTGAATCCGCCTCTAAATCAAGATAGAGCATGATGTCGTCCGAAAACCGCTCCACACTTTTCGGCATCATGCTCTAGCGGTTGGTGAAATTCGGCTTCCGCTTCTCGACGAACGCGGCCATGCCTTCCTTCTGGTCGTCGAGCGCGAACAGCGAATGGAACAGTCGGCGCTCGAAGCGCAGCCCTTCAGCGAGCGTCGTCTCGTAGGCGCGGTTGACGGCCTCCTTGGTCATCATGACCGACGGCAGCGAGAACTCGGCGATCTTGGCCGCCGCCTTCAGCGCCTCCTCGGCGAGCTCGGCGACCGGCACCACCCGCGAGACAAGTCCGCTGCGCTCGGCTTCGGCAGCGTCCATCATCCGCCCGGTCAGGCACATGTCCATCGCCTTCGACTTGCCGACGAAGCGGGTCAGCCGCTGTGAGCCGCCCATGCCCGGCATGACGCCGAGCGTGATTTCGGGCTGGCCGAACTTGGCGTTGTCGCCGGCGATGATGAAGTCGCACATCATGGCCAATTCGCAGCCGCCGCCGAGCGCATAGCCCGCGACCGCCGCGACGACGGGCTTGCGCGTGCGCGTGAATTCCTCCCAGCCGACGAAGAAGTCCTGCGTGTAGGCGTCGGCGAAGGACATCGCCTGCATTTCCTTGATGTCGGCGCCGGCGGCAAACGCCTTCTCCGAGCCTGTAAGCACCATCGCGCCGATCTCGGGATCGGCATTGAACGCGCGCGCCGCCGCCACGACCTCCGCAAGGACCTGCGAATTCAGCGCATTGAGCGCCTTAGGCCGGTTCAGCGTGATCAGCCCGACCTTGCCGCGTGTTTCCACGATAATGGTTTCATAGGCCATGGTTCGCTTCCTTCCGCGTCAGTGGGACGATCGATACGTTCCTAGCTTACCGCTGACAGGTCCGGCAATAGAAGGTCGAGCGGCCGCTTTGCACGATGCGCTCGATGTGGCCGCGGCAGCCCGGCTTCGGGCATGGCTCCCCCTCGCGATCGTAGACCGCGAAGGAATGCTGGAAATAGCCGAGCGATCCGTCGGCCCGGACATAGTCGCGCAGCGAGGAGCCGCCGGCGGCGATCGCATCGGCGATGACCGAGCGGATCGCTTCGGCAAGGCGCGCGCTTTGCTCTTTCGCCTTCTTGGCCGACCCGGCGATGGTGCCGGCTTCGCGCAGCGGCGAGAGGCCGGCGCGCCACAAGGCCTCAGCCACGTATATGTTGCCGAGCCCGGCGATCAGCCGCTGGTCGAGCAGCGCTGCCTTGAGCGGCGATCTGCGACCCTTCAACAGCGAGGCGAGCAGGGGACCGTCGAGCGCGTTGCCAGTTGGCTCGATGCCGAGCCCCGCCAGCATCGGATGCGTGTCCGGCGCTCCTTCGGCAAACAGCATGAAGCCGAAGCGGCGCGGGTCATTGAAGATGACGCGGGAGCGCTCGTGCCTCGGAGAGACGACGTCGAACACGACATGGTCGTGCGCCGCGCTTTTCGGGCGCTCGTGGTGGAAGGCGCCGGGGACGTCGCTGCTATCCGCGGCTTCGATCCGGAACGACCCCGACATGCCGAGATGGCAGATGAGAACCGGACCGTTTTCGATATGCATCGTCAGGTATTTGGCGCGCCGGCCAAGCGCCGTCACGGTCTTGCCGGCAAGCCGTTCCGAAAAGCGTTCGGGGAAAGGAAAGCGAAGGTCGGGCCTGCGCGTCTTGACCTTGACGAGCCGCGCCCCTTCCAGGACCGGCTGCAGACCGCGCCGGACGGTCTCGACTTCGGGCAGCTCAGGCATGGCCGCCTATCGTCGCAAGGAACGATGTTCCGTGGCGACCGGCAGCCAGGCCGAGGTGGTCCGCGACGGTCTCGCCGATATCGGCGAAGGTCGGCCTGAGCCCGATGTCGCCGCCCGTCAGTCCCGGCCCGATACCGATCACGGGAATGCGTTCGCGCGTATGGTCGGTGCCGCGCCAGGTCGGATCGTTGCCATGATCGGCTGTGAGGATGAGCAGGTCGCCAGGCCTTATCCGCGACAGCGCCTCCGGCAGCCGGCGGTCGAACGCTTCGAGCGCTCCGGCATAGCCGGCGACATCGCGCCGGTGACCGAACTCGGTATCGAAATCGACAAAATTGGCAAAAACCAGGTCGCCGTCGCCGGCATCGTCCATCGCGCCGAGCGCTTTGTCGAACATTGCCATGTTGCCGCCGGCCTTGCGCACTTCCGAAATGCCGCGATGAGCGAAGATGTCGCCGATCTTGCCGACGGCGATGACCTTGCTGCCGCGCCCGGTCAGCCGGTCGAGCAGGGTTGGCTCCGGCGGCGGCACCGCATAGTCGCGGCGATTGTGGGTGCGCTGGAACGTGGCCGGCGTTTCGCCCACGAATGGCCGAGCGATCACCCGCCCGACCTTAAGCGGCTCGACCAGCCGACGCACCGTGAGGCAAAGCTCATAAAGCCGCTCCAGGCCGAAATGCGTCTCATGCGCGGCGATCTGCAGCACGGAATCGATCGACGTGTAGCAGATCGGCTTGCCGGTGCGGATATGCTCCTCGCCGAGCCGCTCGATGATCTGGGTTCCGGGTGCATGGCAGTTGCCGAGGATCCCCGGCAGCTTGCCCTCGCGGATGATGGCGTCGGTCAGGTCGGCCGGAAAGGCGGGCACCGTATCGGGGAAATAGCCCCAATCGAAACGCACCGGCAGGCCGGCGATCTCCCAGTGGCCGGAGGGCGTGTCCTTGCCGCTCGACACTTCCTGAGCGGCTCCATGAAAGGCCGAGGCGACCGGCGGCGCGTCGATACCGGTTTTCAGTCCCGTCGCGGTTTGCGCCGCCCGGCCAAGGCCGAGCGACATCATGTTGGGCACCGCGAGCGGCCCTTTGCGCAAACCTTGCCGATCGGCACGACCATCGGCGCAGGCCTGAAAAATATGTCCGAACGTGTCGGCGCCGGCATCGCCATAGCGTTCGGCGTCGGCCGCGCCGCCGATGCCGAAAGAATCGAGAACGAACAGGAACGCGCGCGCCATGGGTATCTTTGTTGTCAGCCTTGATCGCCAGACATAAGGTTCCCCGGCGGCGTTGGCAAATCGGAAACCAAACCGCAACGGCTTGGCGCCATAGTTGCGGCGAGGCGCGGATGCGGGGCGGGAGCGTGGCAGGTATGGCAAGGCGCGGCAAAACCGCGGCAAAGCAGGCCGTGAAGATGTGCGCGGCCGCTCTCGCGGCCTTAGGCGCCGCCTCCTCGCCGGCACGCGCCGACTGGCGTGACGACATCGGCACGTTCCGCATCGGCATCGTCGCCGAACCGGGCGGGGGCAACACCGTCCCGGGCCTCGCGCGCCTGACCGACGCCTATGCC
>NZ_VFWS01000203.1:0-4374 GCF_006443065.1 Mesorhizobium sp. B1-1-5
GCGCCGTCCCAGACGATTCCCGCGACCTGGCGCGGCCCGAGCGGCACGCGCACGATCGAGCCCGGCACCACGCGCATGCCGGGCGGCACGGCATAGGTGTAGGGCCGCTCGGCCGGCATCGGCACCAGCACGGGCGCGGCTGCGACAAAGGGCGAATCTTCCATCATCAGGCGTGACCTTGCCCTGACTTTGGTCTAGATCAAAGGGGACCCTCGCATCTGCCTGGCTGGCGCCCGGCAATCCCCAAGGAGACCGCCATGAAATTTTTTGTCGACACCGCTGACATCAAGGAAATCAAGGAACTCAACGATCTGGGGCTGCTCGACGGCGTCACCACCAACCCCTCGCTGATCCTGAAATCGGGTGGCAAGATCATCGAGGTCACCAAGCAGATCTGCGACATCGTCGAAGGTCCGGTTTCGTCCGAGGTCGTGGCGACCGAGTACAAGGACATGATGGCGGAAGCCAAGGTGCTGGCCAAGATTGCGCCGAATATCGCCATCAAGGTGCCGCTGACGCTCGACGGCCTGAAGGCCTGCAAGACCATCCGCACCGAGATGGACCGCATGGTCAACGTGACGCTCTGCTTCTCGGCCAACCAGGCGTTGCTGGCCGCCAAGGCCGGCGCCTCCTTCATCTCGCCTTTCGTCGGCCGCATCGACGACACCGGCTCGGACGGCATGGAGCTGATCTCGGAAATCAAGCAGATCTACGAAAACTACGATTTCAAGACCGAGATCCTGACCGCCTCGGTGCGCACGGTGAACCACGTCAAGCAGGCCGCGCTGATCGGCGCCGATATCGTGACCGCGCCGCCGGCGACGCTGAAGGCGCTGGTCAATCACCCGCTGACCGACAAGGGCCTCGCCGCCTTCCTCGCCGACTGGGCCAAGACCGGCCAGAAGATCGGCTGACGCCGGCTCCCGTGAAACCTGAAAGGCCGGGTGACCGGCCTTTTTAGTTTCAAACGGTGCGCCAAGGTGTGTCGAGATTCAGGTCAGGCCGCGCCGAGGACGGTGGCTTCCGAGAACCGGAGCGGAGCGTACTGAAGTACGTGAGCACCGGAAGCGCAGGGAGCCGCCGTTCGCAGGCCGGCCTCACCTGAATATCGGCACAGCTCAGGCTTTCTTGCCATGCTTGGCTAGATCCTGCGCGATCGACAGGCGCAGCAGATCGGCAAGCTCGCGCGCGGCGCGGTTCTCGGCGTCGATCTGTGCGCGGTAAGCCGCGAATTCCTGGCGTGGCCGGTCGAAGGACGAGGGGATAGAGCGCTTGCCGACGGCAATCACCGTGTTGGTCGCGGTGTCCCTGAGCACGTAGTTGGCGGTCAGCGTGACCGTGCCCGCCGTCGGCTCGTCTTCCTGGGTCTGCACCTGCACGATGGCCGCCGATTCGACGAGCTCGGTGACGCCGAGATCGAGCGTGTAGGCCGGCGCGGCCGGCTCGCCCGAGCCTTGCCCGAAGGCGAAGATCAGATTGTTGCGCACCTGCTGCGCGTAGCGGGTATTGACCGGCTTGATCGCGATCGAACCGAGCTCGGCGGAGGCGCTGAGCGATCCGGACGACAGCGGCTGGCTGGAATAGAGCGGCCGCACGGTGCAGGCCGAGACCAGCGCCAGCGCGGCGACCATGCCGCAGAGCGCCAAGCGGCCGCGCAGGCGGACCGCATCTGACTTCACCGGATCAGGCAACGACATTGACGATCCTCTGCGGCACGATGATCACCTTGCGCGGAGCCTTACCTTCCAGTGCTTTTTGCACGAAGTCGAGAGCCAGCACCGCTTTTTCGACGGCACCTTGATCCGCGTCGCGAGCAATTGTCAAATCCCCGCGCTTCTTGCCGTTGACCTGCACCGGCAGCACGATCTCATTGTCGACGACGAGCGCCGGGTCGTAGACCGGCCAGGGCCGCTCGGCGACCATTTCGGCGCCGCCCAGCTCCTGCCAGCATTCCTCCGCCAGATGCGGCATCACCGGCGCAATGATGTGCACCAGGATTTCCACCGCCTCGCGGCAGGCGCCCTTCAGCGCGTCGTCGGCCTTGCCTTCGGCAACGTCGGCGAGCGGCGCGGCCAGCGCATTGGCGAGCTCGTAGATGCGGGCGATCGCACGGTTGAAGCCGAGCTTCTCGATGTCCTCGCCGACCGCCTTCAGGATCTTGTGCGCGGCCTTGGAAACGGCGCCCGCATCGCCATCTTTCGCCGCCGCCGGCTTCACGCCGGGCAGCTGCTCGGCCGCGATCTGCACCAGGCGCCAGATGCGCTGCACGAAGCGGTGCGCGCCGGCCGCACCCTCGTCGGTCCATTCGACGTCGCGCTCCGGCGGCGAGTCCGACAGCATGAACCAGCGTGCCGTGTCGGCGCCGTAGCCGTCGGTGATCTCTTCCGGGCTCACCGTGTTCTTCTTCGACTTCGACATTTTCTCCAGCGCGCCGACCGTCGCCTCCTCGCCGGTGGCGATCTCGACGGCGCGGCGCTTGCCGTCGACGTCCTCGAGCCTGACCTCGCTCGGCGATAGCCAGCGCCCATTGTTGGACGGGCCGCCGACGCGGTAGGTCTCGTGAACCACCATGCCCTGCGTGAACAGCCCCTTGAACGGCTCGGTCAGATTAAGGTGACCGGTCTCGCGCATGGCGCGGGTGAAGAAGCGCGAATAGAGCAGATGCAGGATCGCGTGCTCGATGCCGCCGATATACTGGTCGACCGCCAGCCATTCGTCGGCCGCTTTCGGCTCGGTCGGCTCGTTTGCCCACGGCGCGGTGAAGCGTGCGAAATACCAGGACGAATCGACGAAGGTGTCCATCGTGTCGGTCTCGCGCCGCGCATCGCGGCCGCATTGCGGGCATTTCACATGCCGCCAGGTCGGATGACGGTCGAGCGGGTTGCCCGGGCGGTCGAACTCGATGTCGTCGGGCAGCTTCACCGGCAGGTCGGCCTTCGGCACCGGCACCACGCCGCAGGCCTCGCAATGGATCATCGGGATCGGGCAGCCCCAGTAGCGCTGGCGCGAAATGCCCCAGTCGCGCAGGCGGAAATTCACCTTGCGCTCCGCCATCGGCCGGCCGCCGATGCTTTTCTGCTCCAGGAGCTTTGCCACTTCATCGAAAGCCCTCTCGGGCTTCATGCCGTCTAGGAAGCGCGAATTGATCATCACGCCGTCGCCGTCATAAGCCTCCTCGATGATCTGGAAGCTTCCCTGGTTCTCGCCTTCCGGCATCACCACCGGAATCACCGGCAGGCCGTATTTGTTGGCGAAGTCGAGGTCGCGCTGGTCGCCCGACGGGCAGCCGAAAATGGCGCCGGTGCCGTATTCCATCAGCACGAAATTGGCGACATAGACCGGCAGCGTCCAGTTCTCGTCGAACGGATGGACGACGCGGATGCCGGTGTCGAAACCCTTCTTCTCGGCCGTCTCGAGCGCCGCCACCGAGGTGCCCATGTGGCGGACCTCGTCGATGAACTTCGCCAGCTCGACATTGTCCTCGGCGGCTTTTCTCGCCAGCGGATGGTCGGCGGCGACCGCCATGAAGGAGGCGCCGAAGATGGTGTCCGGCCTTGTCGTGTAGACTTCCAGCTCATGTGTGTCGCCGGCAGGCTTTGCCAGCGGCCAGCGGATCAGCAGCCCTTCCGAGCGGCCGATCCAGTTGTGCTGCATCAGCTTGACCTTTTCCGGCCAGTCCGCGAGTCCGTTGAGCGAGTCCAGCAGGTCCTGCGCGAAGTCGGTGATCTTGAAGAACCATTGCGTCAGCTCGCGCTGCTCGACCAGCGCGCCCGAGCGCCAGCCGCGGCCGTCGATGACCTGCTCGTTGGCGAGCACCGTCATGTCCTCCGGGTCCCAGTTGACCTTGGAGGATTTGCGCGTCACCAGCCCCTTCTCGACGAAGTCGAGGAACAGCATCTGCTGGCGGTGGTAATAGTCGACGTCGCAGGTGGCGAACTCGCGCGCCCAGTCAAGCGACAGGCCCATCATCTTGAGCTGCTCGCGCATGACCGCGATGTTTTCGTAGGTCCAGTCCTTGGGGTGGACCTTGTTCTGCATGGCGGCGTTTTCGGCCGGCATGCCGAACGCGTCCCAGCCCATCGGGTGCAGCACGTTAAAACCCTTGGCGCGCTTATAGCGCGCCACCACGTCGCCCATCGTGTAGTTGCGGGTGTGGCCGATATGGATCTTGCCCGACGGATAGGGGAACATCTCGAGCACGTAGTATTTCGGCTTCGGGTCGTCGTTGCGGGCCTCGAACAGCTTCTTTTCGGCCCAGGCCTTCTGCCATTTGGGCTCTGACGTGCGCGGATTGTAACGTTCGGTTGCCATCGGATGTTTTTCACTTAAAAGCAGGTGCGCGGTGCTGGATTTAAGGCGTGTCGATATTCAGGT
>NZ_VFWS01000204.1:0-4306 GCF_006443065.1 Mesorhizobium sp. B1-1-5
GATCCTCGGGACAAGCCCGAGGATGACGTCAAGACATGCCGGGTTCTCCGAAGTCCCAAAGCCATGTGCAATAGCCCTGCCTTTGAGGGGGAGATGGCCGGCAGGCCAGAGGGAAGTGTTCAAGCTCGACATCTCCAACCCTCAGAACTGGTAGCGACGCAGGCGCGTCTGCACGAGGAACAGGTAGACGCAGACGCCGGCGAGGATGATCAGGAACATGATCGTGGCGATCGCGGCGCCCATGTTGGGATCGCCGACCTGCAGCTGGAAGCCGAAGAAGGCGCGGTAGAGGAAGGTGCCGAGGATGTCGGTCGAATAGTTCGGCCCGGCGAGCGCCCCTTGCGCCGTGTAGATCAGGTCGAAGGCGTTGAAATTGCCGACGAAGGTCAGGATCGAGATGATGCCGATCGAGGGCAGGATCAGCGGCAGCTTGATCTTCCAGAACTGCGCCATGCCGGTGACGCCGTCGCATTCGGCCGCCTCGATCACTTCGTCGGGGATCGACAGCAGCGCCGCGTAGATCAGCATCATCGGGATGCCGACGAACTGCCAGACCGAGACCAGGCTGAGTGCGGTGAGCGCATAGTGCTCCTTGCCGAGCCACGGCGTGAAGAAGCTCTTCAATCCGACGAAATCCATCAGATGCGGCGCCACGCCCCAGATCGGAGACAGGATCAGCTTCCAGGCGAAGCCGACGATGACGAAGGACAGGATCGTCGGCACGAAGATCGCCGTGCGGTAGAAGGCGGTGAAGCGCAGCCGAGGGCTGGAAAGAAGCGCCGCCAGAAGCACACCGATCGGGTTCTGCATCAGCATGTGGATGATGAAGAACCAGACATTGTTCCTGAGCGCGTTCCAAAAATTCACCGACCAGTTCGGATCGCCGAACAGTGTGCGGAAATTGCCCAATCCGACAAAGACCTGGGACTGCTCGATGTTGCGGAACAGCGAAAGCTGCAGCGTGCCGAACAGCGGCAGGATCATGAATGCGGTGTAGACCAGCACCGCCGGCGCCAGGAAGACGCCGACATGCCAGCGGATCGCTCTTTTCGGTCGCGTTTCTGCAGCCATGAGTTCGGTAGCCATGAGTTCGGTTCCCCGCCGTCTCTGGGTTCCAGTTCGGTCGATGCTAGCTGGTGCCTCGATGCACGGCTTGGCTGTCCCCTTCGAGGAGAAAGACAAGCCAGCGACAGATCGGCTCCGTCTTCCCCGCACGGTGAGGGTAAGACCGGGAGGCTGCGCCGACAATCGCTATCGGGGACTGTTTGAACGCCGGCCGGGCCCGAGCCCGGCCGGCATCGCAATCGATGCTCTTACTTCGCCGGCTTATACCAGCTGTCGAGGCCGTCCTGCAGCTTCTTGGCCGCGGCTTCCGGCGTATCGGTGCCGTTGATCACATTGGCCGATTCAACCCAGGTCTCGTTCTCGAGGTTCGGCGTGCCGCGCGACAGGATCTGGTAGGTCGAGCGGATCGTCGACTTGCACTTGCCGCGCCAGGAGACGAATTCCTGCGCCAGCGGATCTTCCATCTTCACCGGCGAGGAGTTCAGGCTGAAGAAGCCGGGCAGCGCGTTGGCGTAGATGGTGGCGAAATCCGGCGAGGCGACCCAGGACAGGAACTTCTTGGCCTCTTCCGCATGCTTCGATGCCGCATTCAGGCCCATGCCGATGTCGGTATGGTCGGAGATGTAGCAGGTGTCGCCGGCCTTCTCGACTGGCGGCGGGAAGGCGCCCATCTTGAACTGGGCCTGGGTGTTGAACAGGCCGATTTCCCACGAGCCGGCCGGGTAGATGGCGGCGCGGCCGAGCGTGAACAGGTTCTGGCTGTCCGGGTAGGTCTGCGCCTCGAAGCCGTCGCCGAGATACGGCTTCCACTTGGCCAGTTCCTCATACGGCGCGACCCAGTCCTTGTCGGTCAGCTTTTGCTCGCCCTTGATCAGCGCCTGGCGGCCTTCCTCGCCCTTCCAATAGTTCGGGCCGATATTCTGGTAGCCCATGGTCGCGGCTTCCCAGAGATCCTTGGTGCCCATGGCCATCGGGATGTAGGTTCCGTCCGCCTTGATCTTGTCGAGCGCCGCGAAGAACTCGTCGCGGGTCTGCGGCACCTTGATGCCGAGCTTGTCGAAGGCATCCTTGTTGTAGATGAAGCCGTGGATGACCGAGGCCATCGGCACGCAGAAGCTCGACTTGCCGTCGTCGGTCTGCCAGGCGGCCTTGGCGACGGGCGAGAAGTTCTCCATGCCAGGCAGCGAGCTCAGATCGGCGAGGTTGCCTTTCTTGAACAGTTCCAGCGACTTGTCGAAGGGGCGGCAGGTGATCAGGTCGCCTGCCGAGCCGGCGGCGAGCTTGGCGCCGAGGGCCGCGTCGTATTCGGTCGGCGCCGAAGGCGCGAACACCACCTTGATCCCGGGGTTCTTGGCTTCGAAGGCCGGGATCAGCTTGTCCTTCCAGATGGTCAGGTCGTCGCCGCGCCAGCTTTCGATGTTGAGCGTCACGTCCTCGGCCAGCGCCATCCCGGTCGTTCCGAGGATGCTTGTGCCGAGCAGAAGGGCCGTCAGTAGTTTGGTCTTCATCTTCAGTCTCCCTGTTGACCTTTTTCAGGTTCGGTTTTGAGAACAGAGGCTCAGCGCCCCTTGCTCCCCTCGCAAGCCCGTTTCACCCGATGGAAATCGGGATGAAACAGGCCCTACTTCTTTGTTAGGGCATGATCTCTTCCGAAAAGCGGGTTCCACTTTTCGGGATCATGCCCCAGCGCGGAAAGCGCCGGCCTGAGCTTCTGGCCGGTTCCTTCCAGTATCTTCTCGGCCGCGTCGGCGCTGGCGGCGCCCGCGGCGAGCAGAATGGCGGTTTTGACGCCGCCGCGGCTCTCTTCGAGCAGGCGGGCGGCGTCGTCGCGGCTCTTGCCGCTGATGGCGGCAACCATGCGCACGGCGCGGTCGCGCAGCTTGATGTTGTCGGCGGTCAGGTTGACCATGTAGCCGTCGTGAATATGGCCGAGATGGACGGCGGTGAGCGTCGAAAGCATGTTGAGCGCGATCTTCTGCGCGGTGCCCGCGCCCATGCGCGTCGAGCCGGCGATCAGCTCAGGCGGCGTTTCGAGCAGAATGGCGACGTCCGCCTGCTTGAACAGGACGGCGCCCCGATTATTGGCAATCGCGATGGTGGCGGCGCCCCGGCTGCGCGCGTCTTCGAGCGCCCGCACGGCATAGGGCGTGGAACCGCTGGCGGAAATGGCGATCAGGCAGTCGCCCTTGCCGACGGCAGCCGCTGCAACCGCCGCCGCTGCTTCCTCGGTGTCGTCCTCCGGTCCGCCGGCCAGCGTGCGGAAGGCTTCCTCGCCGCCCGCGATCAGGATGGCGATGCGGTCGCGCGCGATGCCGAAGGTGCCCGGCAGTTCCAGCGCGTCGGCCACCGCCATCAGGCCGGAGCTGCCGGCCGCCGCATAGGCGAGCTTGCCGCCGCTCTTCAATTGCTTCGCTATGAGTTCGGCGGCAACGGCAATCGCCGGGATGGCGCCGTGCACGGCCTTGCCGGCCTCGATCTGGGCGTTGGCCAGGAATGCCAGAATGGTTTCGGGGGCCTGGACATCCAGCCCCTCGGCATTCTGGTGGAGCGCTTCGGTGCGCGTCTCGGCCATCATTTTCCTCCGACTGAGCAAACAATACCAAAAAAATACCACTTGTCCACACGCATTAATGAATTTCAGGCGGCGGACCTTGCTTGCCGGCAAATTAACGCGACTTTTCAATAAAATGCGCCTTAATCTTTTTTGAACAGAAATTAACTCTTGGCTATTGGTATTTTATTGGTATTATTCCGGCCTGAGGAGAAATCGCGTGAAATTCGTGCTTGGCATCGATGGCGGCGGCACCAGCTGCAGGGCGGCCCTTGCGACCGTCGACGGCGCCGTCGTCGGTCGCGCCAAGAGCGGTGCCGCCAACATCCGCACCGACCTCACCGGTGCCCGCGCCAACATCGTCGAGGCGGCGAGGCAGGCTTTTCTGGCCGCCGGCGCGGATCCGGAGCTGATTCCCCAAACGCCGGCTATTCTCGGTCTCGCCGGCGCCAATGTCGGCACCTATCGGCAGCAGCTCGAAGCGATCCTGCCCTTCAGCCGGAGTCGCGTCGAAACCGACGCCGAGATCGCGCTAGAGGGCGCGGTCGGGCCTAGTGACGGCGCCATGGCCATTCTGGGCACCGGCACCGCCTATATGGCGCGTAAGGACGGCAAGTCGCGCGCCATCGGCGGCTGGGGTTTCCAGGTTGGCGACCAGGGCAGCGGCGCCCGCATCGGCCGCGACCTGCT
>NZ_VFWS01000205.1:0-4202 GCF_006443065.1 Mesorhizobium sp. B1-1-5
AAGTGAAGCGCTGCTTCCCCCTTCTCCCCCTGTGGGAGAAGGTGGCCGCGAAGCGGCCGGATGAGGGGTGTTGGAAGAAACGGGGCGCTGAAGAATAGGATGCTTCAAGCGCCCATTTCTTCCTCCGAGCGATCCTTCCAACACCCCTCATCCGTCTCGGCGCTTCGCGCCGATCCACCTTCTCCCACAGGGGGAGAAGGGGAAGGCCTTAGATCATGTCCGACAGATCCGAAAACGCCATCGCCTTGCGCAGCACCTCGGCGAAGCGTTCGCCGGCGATTTCCTTGTCGCCGCTGTTGTCGATCGAGGTCACGTCCTGTCCCGTCAGCTTGACGCTGGTGCTGCGCGCCAGGCGGGCAAGCACCTCGCCGCGCGATTCACGGCCGCGCGCCGCCAGCCGCTCGGCGAGGATTTCCGGCGTGGCGGTGATCTCGACCACGGCCAGATTGGCATAGCGTTCGCGAAGCGCCGGGATGACCGCGCGGGAGACATTCGCTACGGCTACGTGGCCGTTCGCCACGGCCCAGTCGACATCGGCAGGCAGGCCATAGCGCAGGCCGTGCGCGTCCCAGCACAGCGAGAAGGCGCCGTCGGCCTCCGCCTCGGCAAAGGCGGCATCGGCCAACGTGTCGTGGTCCTCGCTTGCCGCGTCGCTTGGCCTGGTGATGACGCGGCGCACGAATTCCAGCCGCGTCTCGCCGGCAAAGCGCTGCTTGGCGTAGCCAATCACCGTATCCTTGCCGGCACCGCTCGGGCCGACCACCGCGACGAAGACGCCGTTGCGGATCGGCAGGCTGTCCGCCAGCTCGCGCTCGATGAGGGCCGAGACCATCATGCGACCCGGCTGCCCAGGCGCCAAACGGTACGCACGACCGGCACATGGTCGTCGACGCGCACCCGCACCAGGTCGGCCCGGCGGCCGGGCTCGATGACGCCGCGGTCGGCAAGGCCGATCGCTTCGGCCGGGTTCTTCGAGACCATCGCGACCGCCTGCGGCAGCGAGATGCCCTCGACGACATCGCCGAGGAAGAAGGCCGACTGGATCAGGCTGAAAGGGATGTAGTCGGACGACAGGATGTCGAGCAGGCCGTCGGCGGCGAGCGTGCGCGCCGAGACATTGCCGGAATGCGATGCGCCGCGCATGACGTTCGGCGCGCCCATCAGCACGCCGAGGCCCGCCGCCTTCGAGGCCTTGGCGGCCTCTTGCGTCGTCGGGAACTCGGCGACGCGCACGCCCTGCTCGATCGCTTCGTCGACATGGCCGGCGGTCGCGTCGTCATGGCTCGCCAGCACGATGCCGCGCTCCTGGCAGGCGGCCGAGATGAAGACGCGGTTCGGACCGGAATTGCGGGCCGATTCGGCCATCCGCTTCTCGCAGAATTTCTGGAAGTCGCGGTCCGTCAGCTTCAGCTTGCGCTGGTAGTAATAGGCATAGGTCTCGAGGTTGACGAACTGGCGCTGTCCTGGCGCGTGGTCCATCAGCGAGGCGAGCTTAACCCGCTCGTCTGTCTCGAAATTGGCGAAAGCCTCGAGGCAGTCCGGCGCCGAGACCTCGCAGCGCAGGTGGATGAAATGGTCGGCCCTGAGCCGATCCTGGCGCACGCTGTCCTCGATCGCGTCGGCCAGCTTGCGAACGTCGTCGGATTTCAGGTCGGCATCCTCGTCCATGCCGACGCGCAAGGCGTCGAGCACCGTGGTGATGCCGGCGGTCGCCACCTGGGCGTCATGGGCAAGCACGGCGGCGATCGGGTTCCAGCGCACTTTCGGGCGCGGCGCATAATGGCCCTCAAGGTGATCGGTGTGCAGCTCGACAAGGCCCGGGATGATGTAATCGCCGCCCATGTCCTCGCCGGCGCGAACGGCACCGGGCTCGACGGCGGCAATCAGGCCGTCGCGCAACAACAGCGAGCCCTCGACGATTTCGTCTGGCAGCACGATGCGGGCATTGGTGAGAACGGTTTCGGCGGTCATCTCGGGCGGTCCTATCTCAAGCAGTCGTTTCAGAGCAATTCCAGGAAAAGTGCTTTGCGGTTTTCCGTCCGGAATTGCGTAAACAAAAAGATAGGGCGGTTCAGCGTTTCCGCTGATCCGCCCTATGCGGTCTTGCGGGCAGGCCTGCGGCCAAGCGCATGATGGGAAAGCACCATGAACGGGGCGCCGGGCTCGCTTTCGACGAACAATGTCAGTGCATCCACCGGCACCGGCTGCCGCAGCACGTCGGCGAACAGGCCGTCGATCGCTGCACGAAGACGTGGGCTTTCCTGTGGCCCGACCCGCCCCGAGAGCGTCATGTGGAAGCGGAACGTGTCGAAGACGTAAGGATAACCCCATTGGCAGAGGTTGCGGAACTCGTCCGGCTTCAGCGCATCGGGGCTGCGGCGCTCGATCTCGGCCTCGGTCAGCGGCGCGCGGAACGGATCGAAGGCGCGCACCACCTCGCCGGCGAAATCGTTGAGCGGCGCAAACTGCATTTCCGGCACCAGCGCGAAAAAGCCGTCGATCTGGCCGACGACGAGACGCGGGATGGTCACAGGCGGCGTCGCCTCGGCGAAAGCGTCGAGCGCGGCGCGCAGCGAAGCTTCCGTCTCGTTCGGCGCCAGCCGGAACGGGGCTTTCAGCGTCGCATGGAATCCGTAGCGCCGGGCGGAGGCAGTATGGAAAGCGACTTCCGCGGCCGACAGATCGCCCACGGCCTCGACCGGCCGCGTCGCCGCGCCAAACGGGTCGCGGCCCAGCCAGTTGGCGGCAATGCGCGCCAGCTTCTCGTCCTGCCCCGGGGTGTAGTAGATCGCGTAGCGCATGGGCGTTCCTCGTCAAGCGCGCTGCGCGCCCCAAAGGAATATGCGACGCGCTTCAAGTCATTGTCTTGGCAAGTCGTGGCCCAAAGCGCCGGAGCGCTTGCGGCGACATGCACCGGAACCGCTGCCATAGGTGATTTCCATGACGGATTGACGAAGCTTTCGTGGGTTTTCGAAGGCAAGTCCAGCACGGAGCTCGTTAGCCGACGATTTTTCAGCGGCTGGACCAACGGCTTTGCCGGCGTGCCGATCAGGCCTTCATCAGCCACTCGTGCTCGGCCGCGTTGTGGAATTTCCATGTCCGCCTCGGTCCGGCCATGACATTGAGGTAATAGAGGTCGTAGCCGTGGCAGGCGGCGCAAGGGTGATAGCCCTTCGGCACCAGCACGACATCGCCGTCCTCGATCGCCATCGCCTCGTCCAGCTCGCGCACGCCGTTGCGGTCGGCATCGGTGTAGACGCGTTGGAAGGCAAAGCCCTGCGGCGGGTTGAGGCGGTGGTAATAGGTCTCCTCGAGATAGGATTCGGCCGGCAGATTGTCCTGGTCGTGCTTGTGCGGCGGATAGCTCGACGTGTGGCCGCCGGGCGTGATGACCTCGACCACCAGCAGCGAATCCGCCGGCTTGCCCTCGGGCAGGATGTTGGTGACGTAGCGCGTGTTGGTGCCCCTGCCGCGCACCTCCTGGCCGAGATCGTCAGGTCCGATGACGCGCACCGGCAGGCCGCCACCGAGGCCGGGCGCCGAGCAGACGGCGAGCTCCAGCTGGGTATCGGCGGTCACCGACCAGTCGGCGCCTTGCGGCACATAGACCGACCACGGCTTGCCTTCGAAGGGCGACATGCGCTCGCCGAGCAGGCCGAGATCCTTGCCGCCGGCCGACGCCTTGCCCTTTCCTATGACGAACACCAGGCAGACCTCGCGCTCGCCCGTTTTGCCGGACACCGTCTCGCCCGGATGAAGCCGATGCAGATCAAAACCGACATAGGTCCAGCCGGCGCTTTGCGGGGTGACGTGGGCGACATGGCCGTGGCCCTTGTCGGCCTTGACGAGCAGTTTCGACATTTTTTGGCTCTCCTAATTCCTGGGCGCCCCATTGGCGCAGCTAAGAATCCGATGGACTATCGCGAAAACCTTGGAGATTGGCCGGTTCCCTCGCAACGTCGTCATTCTAGGGCGGAGCAAGGAGCGAAGCGACGCGCGCAGACCCTAGGATCCATGCCGTTACACCTGCCGTAGAATGCAGCGGTGCAGAAAGAGGCTGTCTGGGCCGGCGTTTCGGCGCCATTGTCTGCACCGTCGCGGCACGTCAAAGTCACGGCATGGATCCTAGGGTCTGCGCCGCGTCGCTGCGCTCCTTGCTTCGCCCTAGGATGACGAAGCGAGGAGCGTTTCGGCTAATCGCC
>NZ_VFWS01000206.1:0-4109 GCF_006443065.1 Mesorhizobium sp. B1-1-5
CCACCTTCTCCCACAAGGGGAGAAGGGGAAGGCGCGCTTTACGCATTCCACAGCCCCTTCTTCTTCAACTCCTCCATCTCGCGTGCCGCGCGCTCGCGCAGCCTTGCGTCGCGCAGGAGCTTCTCCACGGCGGCGTCGTCGGATTTGTCGGAATAGCGGAATTCGGAATCGGCGTAGCGATTGATCTCCTGCATGACCATGTCCATCGAGAACGGTCCGCGCAGTTCCTCGATCATTGCCTTTTTGTCGTCGTAGCTCTTGTGCATGAAGGCTTCCGGCTTCTCGAACCAGTCGTCCGGCAGCTCGATGTCCATGGCGCGCATCTTGATGGCGTCGGTGACGTTCTTGATGGCGCGGCCGGTGAAGCGCGGCTCGGCGTCCTTGATCATATGCAGGTAGGTGCCGACATCGGCCATAGTCTTCGGCGCGCCATTTTCCTTCATGTAGCGCTCATAGACCTTCATCAGCCCACCTTCCCGCGGCTTCTCGTGCTCTTCATAGGCCTCGGTCACGGCGCGCTGGATTTCCTGCGCGGCATAGAGCTCGTGCTTGCCCAGCGGGATCTCGTGGTTCTTGCCGGCAAGCAGCACGAAGATGTCGATATAGTCGTCGCGGGTCTGCGGGCCGTCGACCAGCCAGCGCGTGCCGGCGCGCTGGCGCAGCGCGTCGTCGACATTTTCCGGATAGTTGGAGAACATGCCGAAGGAGCAATTGCCGCGCACCACCGTCGAGGCGCCGGCGAAGGCATCCATCAGGACGCCGGTGATCTCCTGCTGACCGGCGGAAGCACGGTCGTCGGAACGGCGCGCGGCCACCTGGTCGATGTCGTCGATGGTGCCGAAGCCGATGACGCGCGGATTGAGCACGTTGTTGATGAACTGGCGGCAGTTCTGGCCCGACTTGCCCTGGTAGGACGAGATCTGGTCGACGCCGAAATTCTCATAGGCGAAGGGATAGCCGGCGACCTGGCAGTAGCCATTGACGAGGCCGGCGATCATCTGGATCAGCGTCGTCTTGCCGGTGCCCGGCGCGCCGTCGCCGATGAAGGTGAAAAGAAAGCCGCCGAGCTCGACGAAGGGGTTGAGCTCGCGCTCGAAGTCGTAGGCCATCAGCATCTTGGCCAGCCTGACCGACTGGAATTTGGCGATGTGGTTGCCGACGACCTCTTCCGGTTTCTTGAAGGTCATCACCAGCGGCTTGGTGCGTTTGCCGGGCGCGACATCGAAGCCATCGAGGGTGAAATCGTCGACGTCGATACGGATATGCGCATTTTCGAACGGGCCAATGCCGTCGAAGCGACCTTTACGCGCAAGCAACCCGTCGATGGCGGAGCGGGCGAAGGCGCGAGCGCGCGCCGCCAGGTCGGCGTCGTCCTTCGAGCCGGCGATTGCCTTGTCGAGACCGGCGACGATCGACTTGACCGCGTCCTGCGGCGTGTCGAACAGGAAGTCGGGCTCGGGGATGTCGTTCGGCGGCTCGCCGTCGCTGTCGATCAGCTGGAAGAGATACGAAGCGAAGCTGAAGGCGGAAACGTAAGCCGACGCCGACAGAAGCTTCTTGAAGGTGGCTGCCTCATCGCCTTCCAGCGGCGCACGCGCATTCCTCGCCTGCAGGCTTTCGAGGTCGGAGCCTTCGGCGAATACGTCGGATATGGCGAGCGCGATCGCCAGGCCACGGCGGGCGCGGTAGAGCAGCGTGTGTTGCGGGATCGTCATCAACTGGTCGTCGGGATGGATGGCCGCCACTGTTTTCGTGAGCTCGACCTCGCGCGTGCGCCGCACCGAGCCGACCGATACGGTCGAGACGAAGCGGCGGTTGGTGCCGGCAAGCGCGGTACCGGATTCGCGCGAAGGGTCCTCCAGCACGACGATGCGGGTGATGAAGCTCTGCGCGGTCGCGCGGTGCTTTTCGATTGCGGCTTCCGAGATCGTGGTCAGGCCGGTGTCCATAAAGGATGCTCCGCGGTTTGACGGTCATACATCGCTGATGACCTGTCCGTTGGACAGGATGTGGACCTTGTAACCGGAAAAGATCTTCTGCGCCTCGCCCGCGGCGTAGAGCGCCTGATAGGCCTCGTGCGGGATCAGCGCGTGGTTCTCGTAGCTCGACACGCCCTGGCGCGCCGCTTCGAGATCGTCGGTGTTGATGAAGAACTCCTGCGTCGTCTTCTCGCTGGAGAACAGGCCCTTGCGGCCGGGCTTCTCGCTCTTGGAGAAGACCTCCTGGATCGTCCAGGTGAGCAGCCAGGCGTTCTGCGGCTTGCGCACCTTGGCTAGCACCTCGGCCACCGTCGAATTGTTCTCGGTGATGCCGGCCGAGTAGAAGGGTCCCAGCACCACGCGCCTCAGCTGCTTGGGATGCAGCGGCTCGAAATCCTTGTCGAGATTGACGGCGATCGTCGCCGGAGAGAGCGTATAGGCCGAGTTCTTCTCGGTGAAATCGTCGAAGCGGTGCGCAAGCTCCGGGTTGAGCAAGCCGTCGACGGGGAGTGGGATATCGACCCGCTCGTTGAGCTTGCCGTTCACGTCGACCAGCTGGCGCACCATGCTTTCGGAGGAGTCCTCCACTGTCACCATGTAGACCAGCGGCAGGTTGGCGCTGCCGTCGAACGCGGCCCAGTGGACGAGATAATAGGGCCGCATGGTTTTCGGGTTGACCGAAACCTTTGCCGTCTGTGCCAGGGTGAACGGGCCGAAGGTCGCCTCGCTCTTGACGTCCTCAAGATAGAGCCGCTCTGCCATCGACTTCTGCAGCGCCTCTGGGAATTCCTTGTGGCGAAGGATGAAGTCGGCCATCTCATCGCGCAATTCGCCGGCCTGCGGGATGTTGGCCAGCCGCGCATCGGCCTGCTGGCGGTCGTTTTCCAGTTCGAGCAGGTTCTGGAAGACGGGGTAGCCGCTCTCGGCGCGCGAGATGCGGAAGGTGTCCATGAAGCCGAGCCGGTTGCGCCAACAGGCAAAGGACTTGTCCAGCCGCGCGATATACTCCGCGACGATCCTGGCGACGATGCCGTGCCGATAAAGCGGCGAGCGGTCGTCGCGCATGAACACTTCCAGCCCGCTCAGCGCCGCCGTGATGGCGGAGAAATAGCGTGCCGCGGCGTCGTTCTCAGGTGTCATGTGGCTGCCGTGGAATGAAATCAGCGGCGCCGCCTATTGCTGCACATAGTTGGCGGCGTTGTGCTTCTTCATCACGTCGTCGAAGCGGCGGGCGAAGGCATCGTCGGCAAGCTTCTTGCGGCGCTGGATGTCGGCTGAAGCCACCATGTTCTTCTCATGCATCTCGAGCAGGTCGCCGATGTGCTTCTGCGAGGCGGCGCCGATGCCGGCCATCGTCTCCTCGGCCGTGTTGTCGACCTGGCTGCCCAACGTGTTGATCTTGTGGGCGACGTCCTGCTGGGCGGCGGTCTTGAGCGAATCTTCCAGGGCCTTGTAGAGGACGATGCGCTGCTCGGTGTCGATGGTCAGCTTGTTGATCAGCGTCGACTGCGCGGCAATCTGGTTGTTGAGCGAATCGACGAAGGTCTGAAACATCGAGGTATAGCGCTCCAGCGTCTGGCTTTCGGCAAGCAGCTCCTGCTCCTTGGCCTGCTTTTCATTGTATTCGGTCGCCATTTTGGAGCGCTCGCCCTCAAGCTCGGTGCGCTCCTTCTGGGTCGTGGAGGCGGCGATCTTGTTTTCGATGTCGAGCAGCATCGGGTTCAATTCCTCGATGCGCTTCTGCACCGCTTCAAGATTGGTCATCGTCACCTTACGGCGCTCGATGACCTGCGACAGGCTGGCCTCGGAGGTCTTGTAGCGCTGGTCGAGGACCTGCTTCTGCGCCTTCAGGATGCCGACGATGGTATCCGATTTCGCCAAAAGCTCCTGCAGATTGCCGGCAAGCGACATGTTGCGGACGCGGTCGGTGCGCATGCGCTGCTTGCGCTGCGCCGAAAAGACACCGACGAAGTTTTCCCAGCCGGTGTAGTTCTTCATGCTTTCGAACTCGGCGCCGAAGACATTGGTTGCGTCCTCAAGCCCGATGATCAGGTCGGCAATATTGCCTTCCATAACCTTCTGCTGCTTGAGCACGTCCTCGATGCGGGCGTTCTCGATGTCGAAATTGGC
>NZ_VFWS01000207.1:0-4020 GCF_006443065.1 Mesorhizobium sp. B1-1-5
GCCTCAGAGCAGTTGCTGCGTCGATGATAGATTGTCGATGTAATGATGGAGAGTCGCCGTGGATGACGACGCCAGCGATGCTTTGGGAGGATGCTGCGGGACCGGCAACCAATCGGTCAGCGAGGCGGCCGCCGGCGCAATCCTGACGATCGACCTCGGGGCCATCCGCGAAAACTACCGCCGGCTGAAGGCGCGGCTGAGCGGCGTCCGCTGCGCCGGGGTGCTCAAGGCTGACGGCTACGGACTTGGCGCCGCGCAAGTGGCATCGGCGCTGGCGAAAGAGGGCTGCGACATCTTCTTCGTCGCGCTGCTCGGCGAAGGCATCGCGCTGCGCAAGGCGATCGGCCCCGGGCCGGACATCTTCGTGCTGAACGGGCTGCCGCCCGGCTCGGAACCGGAAGCCGCGGCGGCCGGGCTTTGCCCGGTCATCAACAGCGCCATGCAACTGAAGGCCTGGCGCGAGATCGCGCGAGGCATGGGCCAGAGCCTTGCCGCCGCCATCCAGGTCGACAGCGGAATGGCCAGGCTCGGCATGGCGCCGGCGGAAGTCGAGGCGGTCGCGGGGGAGGCCGGCGCCTTCGATGGCGTCGACATTCGTTTCGTCATGAGCCATCTCGCCCGCGCCGACGAGCCGCAACAGGCGGCGAACGAGAGGCAGCGGCACGAATTCGAGCGGCTGCGCAGGATGCTGCCCGCGGCGCCCGCCTCCTTGGCCAACTCGTCCGGCATCTTTCTCGGACCGGCCTATCACTGTGACCTTGCCCGTCCGGGAGCCGCGCTTTACGGCGTCAACCCGACGCCACACGCGCCCAATCCGATGCTGCCGGTCATACGGCTGCAAGCCAAGGTGGCGCAGACGCGGCAGATCGGCGCCGGCGCCGGCATCGGCTATGGCCATACCCACCAGGCGGATGGACCGCTCGATCTCGCGACCATTTCGCTGGGTTATGGCGACGGCTGGCACCGGCGCGCCGCTTCGGCCGCTTGGTTCGAGGGCGTGCGATTGCCGTTCGTCGGACGCGTGTCGATGGATTCGATCATCCTCGACATTTCGGCGCTTCCGGCCGGCCGGCTCGGCGAAGGCGACCTCGTCGACCTCATCGGTCCGTCGCAAAGCGTCGACGACGCGGCCGGCCATGCCGGCACCATCGGCTACGAGATATTGACCAGCCTGGGCGCGCGCTTTCACCGCCGTTACATCGGCGGATAACCCAGCACTTGGCGGGTGCCGCAAAATCCGGCAGACAGGGGAATGTCCATGTCTCAGGCGGCATGATCGGCTTTGAGGGAGCTTTGAATGAAAGTCATCGTGCTGGGCGGCGGCGTGATCGGGGTCACCACCGCCTACTTCCTCGCCGAGGCCGGTCATGAAGTGACCGTCTACGATCGCCAGCCGGGGCCGGCGCTCGAGACCAGCTTCGCCAATGCCGGCGAAATATCGCCGGGCTATGCCTCGCCTTGGGCCGGGCCCGGCATTCCGGTCAAGGCCGTCAAATGGCTGTTGATGAAATACGGCCCGCTGGTGGTGCGGCCGGCCTTCGACCCGAATATGTGGACCTGGGTCCTCAAGATGCTGCGCAACTGCACGGCCGAGCGCTACGCGCTCAACAAGTCGCGCATGGTGCCACTTGCCGAATACAGCCGCGACACGCTGAAGGCGCTGCGCGAGGCGACCGGCATCACTTATGACGAACGGACCAAAGGCACGCTGCAGCTGTTTCGCAAGCAGAAGCAGCTCGACGGCACCGGCGGCGACGTCGAGGTGCTGAAGAAATACGGCGTGCCTTACGAGATCCTCGACCGCGACGGCTGTGTCGCCGCCGAGCCGGCCCTTGCGGCGGTGCGCGAGAAATTCGTCGGCGGCCTCAGGCTTCCGGGCGACGAGACCGGCGACTGCAAGATGTTCACCGATAAGCTCGCAGAACTGTGCGTGGCGCGCGGCGTGACCTTCGAATATGGCTCGACCATCCGGCGCATCGTCAGGAACCGCAATCGCCTCACCAACGTCCTCACGGAGAGCGGATGGAAATCGGCGGACGCCTTCGTGATGGCGATGGGCAGCTATTCGGCGCAGTTCATGCGCTCGCTGGGGCGGCCGATACCGATCTATCCGGTCAAGGGCTATTCGATCACCGTGCCGATCGACAATGTCGAGGCCGCGCCTGTGTCGACCGTCATGGACGAGACCTACAAGGTGGCGATCACCAGGCTCGGCGACCGCATCCGGGTCGGCGGCACGGCGGAGATTTCGGGCTATGACCTTCGCCTGCAGGAATCACGCCGCCGCACGCTCGAATACTCGGTCGGCGATCTCTTCCCCGGCGGCGGCGACCTCAAGGCGGCGAGCTTCTGGTGCGGCTTGCGGCCGATGACGCCGGATGGACCGCCCTTGATCGGGCAAAGCGAGGTTGCCAACCTCTATCTCAACACCGGCCACGGCACGCTCGGCTGGACCATGGCCTGCGGCTCGGCCAAGGTGCTCGCCGACATCATGTCCAACCGGGTGCCGGAGATCAACGCGCGCGACCTGAGCCCGGAGCGGTATCTGAAGCCTATCTGAGGGGCTTTGCATCTGCTTCGGCGGGCTCGCTTCAGAACGCTTCCCTGACCCAGCTGTCGCCGAACAGCTGCCGGTAGAGCCTCGCGCTGGCAAGGCGGCGACGACCAACTGCCTGTGATAGAATCGGCCGCAGCGAGGGATGCATCTTTTTCTTTTTGCGGCGCAAACGCCGGCGCTTGGCAGAAGCCTCTCAATCTCATCATTCCAAGGCGGAGCAGCCGCGAAGCGGCGTCGCGGAGACCCTGGAATCCATTCCGTGACCTTGATCGAGGACGCAGCGGAGCAGAATTCTGCACCGCAGCAGCGCTCATGCGTCACGGAATGGATCCTCGGGTCTGCGCGCGTCGCTTCGCTCCTTGCTCCGCCCGTGGATGATGAGGCCGCACCGTTTCGGCCAATCTCCGAGGCATATTATCTGTCAACGCGAACATAGCCGACCGGGCAAGATTTCCGTGCCGAGGAACTGGGGGACGTTTGCTTAAGCAGTCCTTGGATCGTGTTCTAGACAAAAAGGCCGCGCTCGCGTTCCACCGCCTTGGTGATGAAGTTGGCGACCAGCTGCACGCGGCGCAGCGGCCGCACCGATTCATGATAGACCAGCCAGTAGGCGCGGCGGATGGGCGCGACGATGTCGACCGGCACCAGCTCCGGCATCGAACGGGCGACGAACGTGTGGAGGATGCCGATGCCCGCGCCGGAGCGCACCGCTTCGGCCTGGCCAAGCGCCGAGGAGATAGCGAAGGTCGTGCGCCATTCGGGGCTGAACTCGGCGGCATAGTCAAGCGAGGGGCTGACGATGAGGTCCGGCACATAGCCGATCAGCGTGTGCCGGCCGAGCTCGGCCGGCGCTTTCGGCAGGCCGTTGGCTTCGGCATAGGCGCGGGATGCGAACAGGCCGAGCGTATAGTCGACCAGCTTGCCCGCCACCAGCCGCCCTTCGCTCGGCCGCTCGACGGTGATCGCGATATCAGCCTCGCGGCGCGACAGGGAGAATGAGCGCGGCACCGGCACCAGCTGGATGGTGAGCTCGCGGTGCAGCGCAGTCAGCTCGCCCAGTCGTTTTGCCAGGAAGGCGACGCCAAAGCCGTCCGGCGCGCCGATGCGCACCGTGCCCGAAACATCGTCGCCCTCGCCGGCAATGGTCGAGCGCGCGGCGATCATGTCGCTCTCCATGCGCTCGGCTATGTCGAGGAAGCGCTCGCCGGCCGGCGTCAGTTCGCTGCCGGTGGTCAGGCGGCGGAAGAGTTTTGTGCGAAGCGCCTCTTCGAGCGCGGCGATGCGGCGCGAGACCGTGGCGTGGTTGAGCTCTAGGCGCTTGGCCGCGCCGAGGATCTGGCCGGCGCGGGCCACGGCTAGGAAGATGCGGACGTCATCCCAGTTCATGGGAGTGGTCCGCTCTGTGATTGTCAACGCTGCGTTCCTTCGCGCCCCCCTCTGGCCTGCCGGCCATCTCCCCCTCT
>NZ_VFWS01000208.1:0-3808 GCF_006443065.1 Mesorhizobium sp. B1-1-5
TGGGTAACTGAAGAACTGAGGAATTGAGGAACTGAGGAATTGGGGAAACGGCGCCGACGCTCCGCGCTTCTTCTTCAATTCTTCAATTCTTCAATTCTTCAGTTCCTCAATTCCTCAGTTCTTCAGTTCTTCTTCCTAACCGATGCCGACTCAGCCGACGCGGGCGCGCGCCTCGAGATAACGGCTGATCGCGGCGTTGAGTTCGCCGCCGAGGATGAAGATCGCCGAGATGATGTAGAGGAAGACGACCGCGATCATGATCGAGGCGAGCCCGGCATAGGTCGTCACATAGGACGAGAAATGGTCGAGATAGGTGGCAAAGATCGTCGACCCGACCAGCCAGGCGACCAGCGTGAAGACGATGCCCGGTATGATCGAGACGAAGCGGCGCTTGCCGGCCGGCAGCCAGATATGCACCGAGAACAGCCCGATGACGATGACCGTCGAGGCGATCACGTAACGCCAGATGGTGATCGTTCCCATATAGGGCTTGATCCATTCCAGATGCGCTTCCGCCAGTCGCGCCAGCAGCGGCGCGAACACCAGAAGCACGCTGATGGCGAGGAAGCAGGCGGTGGCGATCAGGACGAAGATGATGCTCTGCACCCTGCGGTGGACGATGCCGCGCGTCTCGGTGACGCGATAGGCGCGGTTGAGCGAGGTGCGCAGCGCCTCGATGCCGTTCGAGGCGAAATAAGCCGCCAGCAGCACGCCATAGGTCAGAAGGTCGGTGCGCCGTACGGTGAGCACGTTCTGCACCTCATGCGCGATCGGCTTGGCGATCTGCTCCGGCCATGTGTCGAAGACCAGATGCACGGCCGTGTCGGCGAAGGCGCGCGCGCCGAGGAAGCTGGCCAGCGTCGTGGCGAAGATCAGGAACGGAAACAGCGCCATCAGCGAGGTGATCGCCAGATGGCTGGCCATTGCCCAGCCGTCATCGGTATTGAAATGGCCAATCGCATCGTAGAGCACGCGCTTGAGGGCAACGATATTCCGCAGCAAGGACCCGCGCTCCGCTCGATTGTGTCGACGCCGCGAATATGGGAAGTGATTGCGGTAAATGGCAACCCCAGGTCTCACAACGCGCCCCGCGGCAGAAGAGTTGCGCACCGTCATCGTCACCGGCGCCTCCTCCGGTATCGGCGCCTACTGCGCGCGAGCGTTGAAGGCGGAGGGCTGGCGGGTGTTCGCTACGGCGCGCAGGCCGCCCGACATTGCGGCCCTCGAGGCCGACGGCCTGGAGGTCTTCTATCTCGACTATCGCGAGCCCGAATCCATCGCCGCCTTGGTCGATGCGGTGCTGGAGCGGACCGGCGGCACGCTTGGCGCGCTCTTCAACAACGGCGCCTACGCCCAGCCCGGCGCCGTCGAGGACCTGCCGGTCGCGGCACTTCGCGAGCAGTTCGAGGCCAATTTCTTCGGCTGGCACGATCTCACCCGGCGGGTCGTGCCGGTCATGCGCCGCCAGGGGCACGGCCGGCTCGTCCACTGCTCCTCGATCCTCGGACTGGCTCCGGTCCGCTTCCGCGGCGCCTATTCGGCCTCCAAGCACGCCATCGAAGGCCTGATGCTGTGCATGCGCCAGGAGCTCGAAGGCAGCGGCATCCACCTTTCCCTCATCGAACCGGGACCGGTGAGGTCGAAGATCGCCAGCAATGGCCTGCCCTGGTTCGTGAAGAATATCGACGTCGAGAATTCCGTCCACCGCGCCGATTATCAGGCGCAGCTCGCAAGGCTTCAGGCGGGCGGCAGCGTGTCGAAGCTGAAGCCGGGACCGGAGATCGTGCACCGGGCGTTGCGCCACGCGCTTCTGTCACAGCGCCCGCGCCCGCATTATGTGGTAACGGTGCCGGCCAGGATCGGCGCGGCGCTGAAACGCATCCTGCCGGCCTCCCTGCTCTACCGCGTGCTCGCCAGGCGCGCCTGACCGAACCTGAACCGGAGCCAGCCAGATGCTCATCATCTTCAAGATTCTCGCCATCGTCGCGATGGCCGCCGTGGTGATCGTGCTGGTTCGCGGCCTGATCAACATGATGCGCGGCGGCTCCGGCTTCACCTCGAACAAGCTGATGCAGGCGCGCATCATGCTGCAGGCCGTGGCCCTGGCGCTGCTGTTGCTGGTTGTCTATTTCACGCGCAAATAGAGGATCTCAGAGGGGACGGCGTGGTCAAGCTCAACAAGATCTACACCCGCACCGGCGACGACGGCACCACCGGGCTCGGCACCGGCGAGCGGCGGCTGAAATCCGACCTGCGCGTCGACGCCTATGGCACCGTCGACGAGGCCAATGCCTGCATCGGCATGGCCCGCGTCCACACCGGCGCCGAGCATCCGGCGATCGACGCCATGCTGTCGCGCATCCAGAACGATCTGTTCGATCTGGGAGCCGACCTCGCCGTGCCGGACGACGGCAAGCCGCTGGAATACGAGACGCTGCGCATCGTCGCCGCCCAGACCGATCGCGTCGAGCAGGACATCGACGCGCTCAACAAGGAGCTGCAGCCGCTGAAATCCTTCGTGCTGAACGGCGGCACGGCGGCCGCGGCCGCGCTCCATCTTGCCCGCACCGTGGCGCGCCGCGCCGAGCGCCTGATGGTGGCGCTGGCGCAGGATCCGGCCGAGCATGTCAACCGCGAGGCGCTCAAATACATCAACCGCGTCTCGGATTTCCTGTTCGTCGCCGCCCGCGCGGTCAATGACAATGGAAAGGCCGACGTGCTATGGGTTCCCGGCAAGAACCGCTGAATCCGGAGGCGGGAGGGTCCGATGTTCATCCCGCTTTACGACACCAACAGGCTGCGCCACATCCGGCTGCAATATGTGACGATCGGCCTGATCGTGGCGAACGTGCTGGTCTACCTGGCGACCACGCTCGGCGGTGAAAACTTCACCAATGCCGCGGTTCTCGGTCTCGGCTTCATCCCGTCGGTGGTTCACGACAAGGTCGAGCTCTCGCCCGAATTCGTCGTCATCCCCGAGAGCCTGAGCTATCTCACCTATTCCTTCCTGCATGCCGACATCTTCCATCTTGGCGGCAACATGCTGTTCCTCTGGGTGTTCGGCGACAATGTCGAGGATGCGCTCGGCCATATCCGCTATCTGATCTTCTACCTCGCCTGCGCCGTCGCCGGCGCCTTCTTTCAGGGATTGGTGGCCTGGGATTCGCAGGTGCCGTTGATCGGCGCCTCGGGCGCCATCGCCGGCGTCGTCGCCGCCTACCTGATCCTCTACCCCCGGGTGAAGGTCTGGGTACTGGCCTTTGCCCGCATTCCGCTGCGCATCCCGGCCTTCATCCCGCTGCTCCTGTGGATCCTGTTCCAGATCGTGATGTTTGCGGCGGGCGGCGAGGATCAGATCTCCTGGGCCTGCCATATCGGCGGCATCATCGCCGGATCGGTCCTGGTGCTGGTGCTGCGCAGCCGCGGCGTGCCGCTGCTGGCTGGCGCCGACGGCGAGCCGGACCCGACGCCCAACGTCCAGCAGCCGCCTGTTCCTGTGGAGCCGACCGCGAGCGATCCGGCGCAGCCGGCGGCGCAATGGGGCCGTGGAGCAGCGGCGCCCCGGGACTGAACCGATTTGGGTGCGTCGTGGGATATTGACGCGCCGATTTGTCGCCACTACGGAAACGGCACAGTTGGGCGGATATTCCGTCCGTGATGTCGGCTTTCGACAACTCTGACAGGGCGCACGCTGCTATAGCGCCCCGACTATCTCAGGAGAGGTGACAGGAAAATGAAGATCCTTGTGCCCGTGAAGCGGGTTGTGGACGCCAACGTCAAGGTCCGGGTGAAGGCCGACGGACTGGGC
>NZ_VFWS01000209.1:0-3548 GCF_006443065.1 Mesorhizobium sp. B1-1-5
CCTCATAGGAGGCATCGATCACCCGTTGAGGGATGAGATCGGAAGCGAGCGCAGCACCAAAAGCCGTGGCGCCGGTGCGCGGCCATTCCCGCTCCTGGCCGATGCCGCCGGTCGGCTGGCCAGGGAAGCGCATGCCGTACGTGCCGTCGATGTAGGCGCTGCCGCGCTGGCGGGCCGCTGAAATCGTCCCTGCGGGCACCGTATAGCCGGCTGCTGCCGCATAGGCGGCAAAGCCTGCATCATCTCCGTATCCACCCATGACGCACCCTGACCCTCTGGAACATTCAGGTTCCGCTCACGTTGATTTCTGCAAAAGGAGAAAAGCTATGCACAAGGACGAGGTTAAGGGTTCCGCGAAGAAACTGCGCGGCGAGGTGAAGGACAAGATCGGCAAGGCCACGGGCGATGATAAGATGCGTGCCGATGGAGCCGCCGACAAGGCCGAAGGAAGCATTCAAAAAGGCGTTGGAAAGGCAAAAGACGCAGTTCGCGATGCCTTGAAAAACTGAAGTCGAGGGCCGCCAGTCAACCGGCGGCCCTCCGTTCTGCTCTACTGCCGGGAAGCCTCAACATAAGCGGTCTTGTCCTCGTCGCTCATGGCGTTGAAGGCATCCGCATCGGCCTTGTTGAGGCCCGACAGAAGCGTCTCATCGCCCTTCACGACATTGAACTTGCCGCCGCCATGATGAACTGCCTTCGCGGTTTCATCGACCGGCGCAGCTTTCGCCTTGCCGCCTTCGAAACCAAACCAGCCGGTGCCCTTGGCAACCTTCAGTTCGGCATCCGAGAGATCGGCATCGACCGTTTGGCCCGGCTCGACGAGAACCGGACCGGTCTTGGCGTTCAGCCCGCGAGGGCCAGCCTGGGTGTTGGTGACTTTCATCGTCGCCTCCTCAGACGCCGTCGAGATAGCGGATCGACTTCGGCCGGCGAATGTCGACACCGCCGAGGCGGAAGATGCCGGGGACATCGAACTTGATCGGCCCGGTCTGCCACGCCGGCAGGAACCGGAACGGCATCGGCATGTGGAACTTCAACACCTCCGGCGAGCGGCGATAGGCAACCATGCGCTTGGTGCTGCCGGCGCCCGACGCATCGAGGTAGCCGAACATGCCGCGGATGGTGAGCGGCTGGCCCGTCACCAGCGTGTAGATGTTGTTCTTCATGACCCATTCGAGGATCGTGGTCTGGTTCACCGCGTCGATGCGGCGCGTCGAGATGTCGAGCAGCACCGAGTACGGCAGCAGGATGGTGTCCGCGATCTCGGCGCCCAGCGTGCCGGTGAAGATGCCGGTGAGCTGGCCGTTGATGTCGCGAAGGATCTGGTCGGGCGTTTTCGACGCGAAGGTCGTGGCCGAACCCGTGCCATCCGCCGGCGCCGTTGTGGCGGTCGGCGTGGTGGAGTTGACCAGGCCAAGGAAGCCCTTGCCGGCATCACCGACGAAGGCAACGCTGTCGATCTTCTCCTCTGCGATGCGGCGCGCGGCCGAGGCCTTGTCATTCGACAGGTTCATGCCGAGTAGCTGGGCGGTGCCGAGCTCCTCGAGATTGTAGCCGTAGCCAATCGCCGCCATGGAGACGGTCGTCTCGAACTTCTCGCGGGTCAGTTCGACCTTGGGCACGTCGTGCGCATTGCCGTTGAACCACTGCGCCTGGCCCACCGAGTCCATCGAGAAGTAGGTAACGGACTGGATCCATTCGGGCGCCGAAGTGTCGACCGGGACCAGGGACGGATACTGGATGTCCTGATACCGGATCGCGTAGACCGTCGGCTCGATGAGCGTGGCCTGACGGATAAGGAAGCTCATCGCGACTTGCTGAGCGTCCTGCATGATGTGTGCGTTCATTGTGGCCGCTCCTGTTAGCCGAGGCGCAGCGCAGCGAGGCCGGCACCGGCGGTGCTGGTGTCCCACTGAGCATTGGCGATGAGGGTGTTGGACGTCGAGACGTTCGTGAGAACGCCCGTCGCCGGCACGTAGTAGACGGGATCGCCGACGGCGACCGCGACCGAAGCCTGGACGACGATGACGCCCTTCTTCATGATTGCCGCCGTGGCGTACTGCTCATACTTGCCAGTCGGCTGCGTCGCATCCAGAACGGCGATGCCGCAGAACTTGACGGTGGCTTCGCTGTCCACGACCTGGTTGTCAGCCGTGCCCTGAACCGCGACCTTGCCGAAGCCGATACCTTCCGCGTCCTCGCACAGGCGAGACACGATGTCGGACGGCTCCATGTTGAGGACCATGCCCTCGATCCAGCGCGCATGCTGGGCGCTATAGGTAGTCTGGACTGCCGGCATGATTAGGCCTCCTTCTTGTTCTGCCAGGCCGAGGCGAGATGATCGGTCATGGCCTGGTGGGCGGTGGCGACAGTGCCGGCCGCGTCATTGGTCTGGAGGCCGTTCTGCACGACCTGGCGGAACGGATCGGAACCGCCGATCTTCTTCGCCGCGTCCTCGACCAGGATGTCGAACCGGGCGTCGATATAGGCGTCGGCCTTGTCCTTGACCGCGGCATCGCCGAGCGCGGCGGTGACGGCGGCCTTGCGGATGGCGCCGTCGGACAGACCATCGGTCTTGACGTCCTTGGCGATCGCCTTGGCCTTGGTGATCAGATCGGCGCGAGTTGCGACACGCTTGTCGAGGTCGGCGTCCGACAGCACCTTGGCGATGGCGGCATCGCGTTCGGCGTGGGCCTTGGCGAGATCGGCATCCTTGGCCGCGAGAGCGGTCTGGTGCTTCGTTTCGGCGTCGGTGAGCTTGGCCGCCGAGGACTGCAAGTCCGCGAGCAGCTTGGAAATGGCCTGGGCGCCCTGATCGGTGGTGGTCACCGACAGTCCGTCCACGACCACAGTGCGAAGTGCATCACTCATGGTGATGGTCTCCTTGTCAGTGGTTGAAATCGGGGCGGCGCCCCATGGTCCCACACCGTCGCCGATGCGAGCTTTTGAACCGGCCCGGGCCCGATCGACGAGCGCCAGGTGGTTGATCTTGATGCCGCGCTGCTGCGCGTCGAAGGCCTCGCCGTCGGCCGTCACACCGGGCGTGAAATCCAGATCGCAGGTGTAGCCGGCGGAGAGCTCGCGCTTGCCGTCCATCACTGACTTGATCGCCGCCGCGTCCTTCAGGATCAGCGGGAGCATGACCCATTGGCCATCCTGCTTGGCAGCGGTCGAGACTTCCCCGACTGACAGCGCCTTCCAATTATCGGCCGTCACCTCCTCGAAGGGATGATCGACCGTGATCGGGGCGTGGGAGAAGGATTGGAGGCTGTCCTGTGAGAAAACCTGATCGGCGGCGCGGTAGACCCGCACTACGTCCTGATCCGGCTTGCCGACCTCATGGCCGGCGTAGAGCTGGATGCCGGTGCGCACGGCGCGCGCGGTGGCGACAAGGTAGCCGTCGGCGGTCTGGCGCGTTCCCGCGACAGATACTTTGTCGGTGAATTGCATTTCATATGCCTTTGTGTTTGGATCAAGAAGGGCGGAGTTGTTACACTTGACACTTCATGACATTCACGACATCGCAGAGATTTTTGGTGCAATAGGTG
>NZ_VFWS01000021.1:0-61813 GCF_006443065.1 Mesorhizobium sp. B1-1-5
GCACCCGATATGCACCGCCGCCCCCAAACGATTCCATCGACGACACGCTGATGCACGAGCTCGAGACCTCTCTCGACGAGACGCATTCCCAGCCGGCACCCAGCAAGCCCGCGGCCAAGCCTTCGCTCGATGACGAGATGACCAAGCTGCTTGGCGAGTTGGGCAGCCACAAGCGCTGACCTAACGGCACTGCACAGGGACTTTGACCGGTCGGCTCTGTTTGCGTTGGCAGGCGGCATGCGTTGGAGATTGGCCGACACGCTCACCCTGTCGTCATTCCAGGGCGGAGCAGCCGCGAAGCGGCGTCGCGAAGACCCTGGAATCCATGCCGTTACCTTCGCCAAGGAATGCAACGGAGCAAAATTCTGCACCGTGGCGGCGCGTCCACGTCACGGAATGGATTCTATGGTCTGCGCCGCGTCGCTTCGCTCCTTGCTCCGCCATAGAATGAACGGAAAATCCTGCACCAAGACAAAACGGCAGCCCTTCAAAATCCCTGTGTCGGGGAACTAGGGAAAGTGTGCGCGGTTAGGCTTGGCGGCTTCGCCGTAGCTTCCGTCTGGAATTGCGTAAAAACAAAGAGATAGAGCGGTTCGCCATTTCCGTGAAATGGTGAAACCGTGAAGCGCTTTAACGGCAGCTTGCCGGCGGAGGCGAGCCTTCCGCGCCCTGAGCACCGAATTCCGGCCATTTTTGATGTTCCTGCCTGTTGGATCGCGTCAGTCGTCGCGATAGACCTTCTCGCGGCGTTCATGGCGCTCCTGCGCCTCGATCGACAACGTCGCGATCGGACGCGCATCGAGCCGCTTCAGCGCGATCGGCTCCCCGGTCTCCTCGCAATAGCCGTAGGTGCCTTCGTCGATGCGCTGGAGCGCGGAGTCGATTTTCGAGATGAGCTTGCGTTGGCGATCGCGGGCGCGCAATTCGATGGCACGGTCGGTTTCGGAGGAGGCGCGATCGGCTAGATCGGGATGATTGGCGTTTTCCTGCTGCAGGATTTCGAGGGTTTCGCGCGCTTCGCGCAGAATGTCGTTCTTCCAGGTGATAAGCTTTTGACGGAAGTACGATTTTTGCCGTTCGTTCATGAACGGCTCGTCTTCGGAGGGTACGTAATTGGCGGTAACGATATCGTTCATTCGACTCACCCAACAACCCCAAAATTTGGCGCCTATATATTCGGGGAAAAGAGCCTGCACAAGCGCTATCGGCGACAGTTTCACGCAATTGTTAGTCTTGCATCGGCAACTCCGGCGACAACGTTGTTCAACGGCAGAAAACGAATTCGCACATGATTCGTTGCAGTTGCCGGCCGACCATTGTGCATGACATCGTTCTGGTGACTAATCGCGCTTTGTCACGAAGGTAGCGCCATGGGGGTCCGGTTGAGCAGACTTTATCTGTTGCGGCATGCCAAAGCCGGCTGGGCGCTGCCCGGCATGCGCGATTTCGATCGCCCGCTCGACGAATCGGGCATGGCCGATGCCGAAGCGATCGGAGAGGCCATGCGGGCCCGCAACTATGTGCCGGACGTCACCCTTTGCTCCAGCGCCAAGCGGGCCAGGCAGACGCTGGAAGGCCTGGCGGGGCGCACCGACACCGGCCGGGTGCTGTTCTTCGACACGCTCTACAGCGAGGATGCGGCCGGCTATCTGGAGATCATCCGCAAAAATCGGGACGCCGGCCAGCTTCTGGTGATCGGCCACAACCCCATGACCGAAGATCTGGCCATGGCGGTGTCCGGAAATGGCGAGCAGGCGGCGCGCGGCATGATGAATCATGGTTTTCCGACCTCCGGCCTTGCCGTGGTGCGCTTTCCCGGCAACCTTGCCGAAGCGGCGCAAGGCAACGGCTATCTCGAAGCTTTTCTCACGCCGGCCGACCTCTGAGGCCATTTCAAACGCACGGCCCAGGGCCTATATCGGGCGCTGACGCGCAACTAGAGGCCTGATTTGGCATCATCGCTGACCAGTTTTACCGACGAGGCGAGGATTGCGCTCGACACGTTGTCGGGCCGCGCCGCCGGGCTCTTCTCTCCGTCAATGCGCCTTGGCGTCACCGGCCTGTCGCGCGCCGGCAAGACAGTGTTCATCTCAGCCCTCGTCCACAATCTCATCCATGGCGGTCGCTTGCCGCTGTTCGAGGCGCAGAAGTCCGGCCGCATCGCCCGCGCCTTCCTTGAGGAGCAGCCGGACGATGCCGTTCCGCGTTTCCAATATGAAGATCATGTCGCGGCTTTGGTGAACGAGCGCGTCTGGCCGGACTCCACGCGCGCCATCTCCGAACTCAGGCTCACCATCGAATATGAGTCGGCTTCCGGCTGGAATCGTCTGTTTTCCGCCGGAAAACTGTCGGTCGACATCGTCGATTATCCCGGCGAATGGCTGCTCGACCTGCCGCTGCTCGGCAAATCCTTCGCCGATTTTTCGCGCGAGGCGGTCGAGTTGGCCGCCCTGCCCGTCCGCTGCGACCTGTCGCAGGCCTGGCGTGAGTTGGCCTCCACCATCAATCCCGATGCCGACGCCGACGAGATGACCGCCCGGCGATTGGCCGAAAGCTTTGCCGCCTATCTCAAGGCGTGCAAGCTCGACGACCGCGCGCTGTCGACGCTGCCGCCAGGCCGTTTCCTGATGCCGGGCGATCTCGAAGGCTCGCCGGCGCTCACCTTCGCGCCGCTGCTGGCGCCGTCGCAAGGCCGGCCGCGCTCCGGATCGCTGCGGGCGATGATGGAGCGCCGCTACGAGGCCTATAAGACGCATGTCGTCAAACCGTTCTTTCGCGAGCACATCGCCCGCCTCGACCGGCAGATCGTGCTGATCGACGCCATGCAGGCGCTCAATGCCGGCCCGGCCGCGATGGCCGATCTGGAGCGCGCGGTCACCGAGATCCTGTCCTGCTTCCGGCCCGGACGGGGCAATTTCCTGACCGACTTCTTCTCGCGCCGCATCGACCGCATCCTGGTGGCCGCGACCAAGGCGGACCATCTGCACCACGAAAGCCATGACCGGCTGCAGGCGATCGTGCGCCGGCTGACCGACCGCGCCGTCGCGCGGGCGAATTTCAGCGGCGCAGCCGTCGATGTCGTCGCCATGGCCGCCGTTCGCTCGACCCGCGAAGGCACGGTGAAGCAGGGGCGAGAGACACTCCCCGTCATCATCGGCATGCCGCTGAAAAGCGAGACGATCAAAGGCGAGACATTCGACGGAAAGACCGAAACCGCCATCTTCCCGGGCGATTTGCCGGAAAGGGTGGAGGCGGTGTTCGACATTTCCGGATCACCGGCGGACAGCGCCGAACCGGCGATCCGCTTCGTGCGTTTCCGTCCGCCGAAGCTTGAACGCACCGCCGAAGGCGTCACGCTGTCCTTGCCGCATATCCGGCTCGACCGCGCGCTGCAGTTCCTGATCGGAGATCATCTGGCATGACCGCGCCCCGCAAACCGGCGGCCTTCCGCATCGAGCCTGAGACCGAAGCGCCGCCGCAACCACAGCGAAATAGCGCCGCAGAGGAGCCGCCGGCGCGCAGGCCACGTGCCGCGAGGGGCGATTTAGCGGTCGTGATCCCCTCGGAAGTCGACGTCTTCGACGAGCCGGATGTCGAGGCCGCGGTTCCGCCGCCGGCGACAGCGCCGAGAAAGCGTTCGCTGCTTTCCCGGCTGTTCTTCGGCGCTCTCGGCGTGCTCGTCTCGCTGGCGGTCGGCCTTTGGGCCGACCAGCTGATCCGCGACCTGTTCGCGCGCGCCGAATGGCTCGGCTGGCTGGCGGCCGGCATGGCGGCGATCGCGCTGCTCTCGCTGCTCGTCATCCTCATCCGCGAATTCCTCGCCATCGCCCGTCTTGCCGAAGTCGAAAAGATGCAGAAACGGGCCCTCGATGCCGTGGCGCGCGACGACCCCAAGGCGGCGCGCGCCTTGGTCGACGAGCTCTCGGCTTTCGTCACCGCAAAACCCGAGACCGCCGCCGGCCGCCGTTCGCTCGCCGAATTGCGCGGCGAGATCATCGACGGCGCCAATCTGGTGCGGCTGGCCGAGACCGAGATCCTGTCGCCTCTCGATGCCCGCGCCAAAGCCATGATTCTGGAGGCGGCGAAGCGCGTGTCCCTCATAACGGCGGTCAGCCCGCGCGCGCTGGTCGACATCGCCTATGTCGTGTTCGAGGCCGGGCGGCTGATCCGGCGCCTCTCCGAACTCTATGGCGGCCGCCCAGGCACGCTCGGCTTCTTCCGGCTGGCGCGCGGCGTGCTCGCGCATCTGGCGGTGACCGGCTCGATCGCGGTGGGCGACAGTTTCGTGCAGCAGATCGTCGGCCATGGGCTTGCCGCAAAACTCTCGGCAAAACTCGGCGAAGGCGTCGTCAACGGCATGATGACGGCGCGCATCGGCATCGCCGCGATGGAAACCGCCCGCCCCCTGCCGTTCATCGCCGTGAAGCGCCCGGGCCTCGGCGATTTCCTCTCGGCGCTGACGTCGTTCGCGGCACGAAAGAACGGCCAGGACGACCGATAAGGTAAACGCGCGACCCACCGCGGGTGACGAAGCATTAACCAATCTTCTGCATGGTCGGTCCGGTCCCAAGAATAGACTCTTTCGTGCCGGGTGTCGTCGATGAGAAGCGTAATCCTGTCCTGCGTCCTGCCTGCCGCCATTGCGATTGCCGCGCCGCTCGGCCTCGTCGAAAAGGCATTTGGCGCAGAGCCGGACAAGCAGTTTTTCCGCTCCGTCGAAGGCAGATGGGTCGGCCCTGGCGAGATCATCGCCGGCAAATACAAAGGCACGAAATTCACCTGCGATTTCAATGGCTCGACGCCCGCCAGCAAGCTCGGCATGACGCTTGACGGCGGCTGCAGGGTCGGCGTGTTCACGCAAAAGATGTCGGCCAGCGTCGAGCGCAAGGGCCGCGATGGCTACAGGGGCACCTTCATGGGCGGCTCAACTGAAAGCGGCATGGACATTGTCGGCGGCAATGTCGTCGACGCCCAGAAGGTCGTCTTCACCATCAATCGCAAGCAGTTGAACGGCGTCATGCAGGCGCGTGTGCCCGACGGCAATTCGATGACCGTGACGGTGGCCGTGCGCGTCGACAATCAGCTGGTGCCGGTGATCGGCATGAGCCTGAAGCGGGTCGATTCGGTCGAAGTCGGCGCCATCGCCAAGAACTGATCCGGCACGTTCCGGCAGCCCGCGCCCACGCTCGCGAAAATAGATAGATCAAGTCAAAGTCGGGAAGTGGCAGGCCACTTTGCGGCCTGGACGATATTCCTTCAGTTCCGGCCGCTCCGAGCGGCACCGGTCCGCCGCGATCGGACATCGCGGATGGAAGCGGCATCCGGACGGAGGCTTCAGCGGGCTCGGCACGTCGCCGGTGAGGATGATGCGCTTGCGCGCGCCCGCAGGCGTCGTCTCGACGATGGGAACCGCCGAGATCAGCGCCTGGCTGTAGGGATGGGCGGGTGTCGCAAAGACCTCTTCCGCCGGTCCGTCCTCGACGATCGAGCCGAGATACATGACCGCGATGCGCGTCGAGACCTGGCGCACCACGGAGAGATCGTGGGCGATGAAGATATAGGTGAGCTTCAGCTTCTCCTGCAGATCGGCGAGCAGGTTGACGATCTGGGCCTGCACCGACACGTCGAGCGCGGAGACCGGCTCGTCCAGCACGACAAGGTCGGGATTCAACGCGATCGCCCGCGCGATGCCGACGCGCTGGCGCTGCCCGCCGGAGAATTCGTGCGGATAGCGCATCATATGGTCCGGCAACAGCCCGACCAGCTCGAACAGCTCCGCCACCCGCGCGGCCATCTCCTTGGCCGAGACCTTGCCGTGGATACGCAGCGGCTCGGCGACGAGATCGCCGACGCGCCGGCGCGGATTGAGCGAGGCCGAGGGATCCTGGAAGACCATTTGCAAGCGCCGCCTAAGCGGCCTGAGCTCGGACAGCGATTTCGAGGTGATGTCGTCGCCTTCGAACAGAAGCTTGCCGTCGGTGATGTCGTAGAGCCGAACTAGGCAGCGCGCCAGCGTGGACTTGCCACATCCGGATTCGCCGACAAGGCCGACAGTCTCGCCGCGCCGCACGGTCAGCGAGACGTTGTCCACCGCGTGGACGGTCCGCCTGCCTTCGGCGGAAAACCGGGTGCCGATCGAAAAGCGTTTTGCCAACGAACGCGTCTCGAGGATTGGGCGATCTGTGTCTGTCATCAACTCGCTCATGCCTGTGCCACCCGAAAGCATGCGGCGGCATGCGCGCCATTGCCGAGACCCGGCTTGCCGGCCTCGCAAGGCTCGTAGCGCACCGGGCAGCGCGGACCGAAGGCGCAGCCTTGCGGCAGCCGCAGCAAGGAAGGCGGCGACCCTGGGATAGCCGGCAGGCGGCGCGGTTTCTCGCCGTCCAGCGGCGGGATCGAGCCGAGCAGAGCGCGCGTATAAGGATGTCGCGGATCGGAAAACAGCTCCGTGCGGGTGCCGCGCTCCACCACGCGGCCGGCATACATGACCATGACGCGGTCGGCGAGCTCGGAGACCACACCCATGTCATGCGTGATGAAGACCACCGCCGACTTGTGCTTCGCGCGCAATTTGCGGACGAGGTCGAGAATGCCGGCCTGCACGGTGACGTCGAGCGCGGTGGTCGGCTCGTCGGCCACCAGCAGCGCCGGATCGCAGGACAAGGCCATCGCGATCACCGCCCGCTGCCGCATGCCGCCGGAAAGCTGGTGCGGATAGCGCGACATCGCCTCGTGCGGGTTGGGAAAATTCACCTCCGCCAGCAACTGCTCGACGCGCTCCATCGCCTTGGACTTGCTTAACCCCCGATGCGCCCGAATCTGCTCGGCGATCTGCCAGCCGATCGTGTAGACCGGCGTCAGCGCGGTCATCGGGTCCTGGAAGATCATCGCGATCTCGTTGCCGCGCAGGCGCCTCAGCTCGCGCGTCGGCAGTCCCACCAGTTCGCGGCCCTTGTAGCGGATCGAGCCTTCGATGGTGGCGTTCGGGTCGGTGATGAGGCCCATCACGGCGAGCAGCGACACCGTCTTGCCGGAGCCGGATTCGCCGACGACGCCGAGGATCTCGCTTTCCTCCAGGTCGAAGGAAACGCCGTCGATGGCCCGTACCGGCCCGTCATGCGTGCGGAAGGACACTTTGAGATCGCGCACCGACAATATCATGATGCCCTCAGGCGCGGATCGAGAAGGATGTAGACGAAATCGACGACCGCGTTGGCGATCACCACGAACATCGAGGCATACATGACCGTCGCCATGATCATCGGCAAATCGAGATTCTGCAGCGCGTCATAGGTCAGCTTGCCGATGCCGTGCAGGCCGAACACGACCTCGGTCAGCAAGGCCGAGCCGCCCACCAGCGCGCCGAAGTCGAGACCGAACAGCGTGACGAAGGCGATCAGCGAGGTACGCAGCGCATGGCGAAACAGAATGCGCGTCTCCGACAGGCCCTTGGCGCGGGCGGTGCGGATATAATCTTCCTGCATGGATTCGATGATCGCCGCGCGCAACACGCGCCCATAAATGCCGATATAGAGGATGGCGAGCGTGATCCATGGGATGACCAGCGTCAGGAACCAGCCCTTGGGATCGTCGGAAAAATTCTTGTAGCCGAGCGGCGGCACCCAGGAGAACGCCCAGCTGTCGTGATAACGGCTCTGGGTGATCAGGTTCATAACCTCGCCCAGCCAGTAGACCGGCATGGAGATGCCGAGCAGGCCCAGTGCCATCAGAAGCTTGTCCAGCCAGCTGTCGCGGGTGGCCGCGGCGACAATGCCGATGATGATGGAGACGACCACCCACAGGACCGCGGCGCCGAACACCAGCGAAAGCGTCACCGGGATCGAGTCCATGACGGCCGGCACCACCTTCCAGCCGCGATTGACGAAGGAGGTCAGGTCGCCGGTGACGAAGATCTTCTCCATCATGCGCGTGTATTGCACGTAGAGCGGCTGGTCGAAGCCGAAGCTGTGGCGAACCGCGGCCAGCACTTCGGGAGAAGCGTTGCGGCCGGCGATGCGCGCGGCGGGATCGGCGCCGGGCGTGGCGAAGAAGATCAGGAAGACGATGACCGAGATGCCGAACATCACGAACAGCATCTGACCGAAACGACGAAGGATGGCGTAAAACATCAGTCGCGCCCCAGCCGGACCTTGGAGCGCGGGTCGAGCGCATCGCGCAGGCCGTCGCCGAAGACGTTGAGCGCCATGACGGAAACGGCGATCGCCAGCCCGGGCACCAGCGCCACCAGCGGTCTTGTATAGAGCAGCGCCTGCCCATCCTGGATGATGGTGCCCCAACTTGCGGCCGGCGGCTGCACGCCGATCGACAGGAACGAAAGCGCCGATTCCGTCAGCATGTTCAGCGCCATCATCAGCGGCACGAACACGATCAGCGTGGTGGTGATGTTGGGCAGGATGTCGCGCCACAGGATGCGCCAGCCCGGCACGCCCAGATTAATCGCGGCGAACACGAACTCGCTGTGGCGCAGCGCCAGGACCTGCCCGCGGATCGGCCGCGCGACATAGGGTATATAGACGATACCTATGATGATGATCGGCAACCATAAGCTGCCGGATTGGATCTCGATCGGTCCGATCGCGATGCCTTGCGCGATGGTGACGATGGAAAGCGAGATCGCCAGCAGATAGATCGGAAACGCCCAGAGCACGTCGAGCAAGCGCGACAGCACCGTATCGGTGATGCCGCCGAAGTAACCTGCGATCAGTCCCGCCATCGTGCCGACGATCAGTGTGAAAATGGTGGCCGCGCCGGAGATCAAAAGCGAGTTCAGGCCGCCGTAGAGCAACCTTGCCATGACGTCGCGGCCCTGGCTGTCGGCGCCGAGGAAATAATTGCCGAGCCGCCATGTCGGACCGATCGGCGTGTAGCCAAGCCCCAGTCCCTCGGTCGACTGCTCCATCACCGGAACGTCGGCGCCATCGATCTGGATGACGGCGTCGAGCGTCGAGGCGAACGGATCCGTGCCCGCCCATTTTGCGTAAAGCGGCGCGCTGAAACAGGCGAGGACGATGATGAGGAACGCGGCCAGGGACGCCATGGCGGCCCTGTCCGTTGCCAGCCTCGCAAACGCGACGGCCCAGGGCCCTCGCGTCTTGCGCGGCATGGCGGCGACTTGGCTGGACACGATATGTGTTTCCGCGGTTCGTTACTGGACCCAGGCCCCTTACTGCACCCAGGCCCCTTACTGGACCCAGGATTGGGTGATAATCCAGTTGAACTGCGGGTTGAACTTGAAATTGCCGATACGCTTGCTGACGAAATCAAGCCGCTTCGGCGTGAACAGCCCGACCGCCGGCGCCTTGTCGGTGACCTGCTTGTCGATTGCCGCCCACAATTTGTCGGCCGCCTTCTGGTCGGTCACGCCGAGGTCCAGCGCCTTCTGCATCTGGGCGTCGATGTCCTTGTCGCAGAAGCCGGAAATGTTGATCGAGGCGTCCGAGCCTTCGCGATAGGAAGCGCAGCTGAACAGGATGTTCAGGAAGTCCGACGCCGCCGGGTAATCCTTGTACCACTGGGTGACGGACATCTGCACTTTGTTGTTGGTGTTCTGGATATAGGTGAACTGCAGGTTGGACGAGATCGGCTTGACGTCGGCGACATAGCCGATGTTGGTCAGCACGCTCTGCAGATAGACGCCGATCGACCGCGAGATGGCGGTGTCCTCGACGATGACGGTCACCTTCTGGCCCTTGGTGCCCGATTCCTCGACGAGCTGCTTGGCCTTGTCGACATCCGGGGCCGACCATTTGGCGCCCGGATTCTTGGTGAAGGGGCAATAGTCCTCATGTCCGGGGAAATCCGGCGGCAGGACCTGGCAGACCGGCGAAGCCAGCACCTTGCCGCCGAACAGCTTGACCAGCGTGTTGCGGTCGACCGCATAGGCGACGGCCTGGCGCGCCTTTTCATTGTCGAATGGCGCCATGCGGGTGTTCAGCGGCGCGTACCACCAGGCCGAAAGCGGCGAGATGTGCAGCTGGTCCATGGACTTGCTGCCGAGCTCACCGAGGCGGTCGCTGGGCAGCGCGTCGAACATCCAGTCCGCTTCGCCGTTCTGGATCGCCGTCACAGCGGCCTCTTCCGAGAGGCCGAAATCATACTGCACGACATCGGGATAGCCGTCCGGCTGGGCTTCCTCGCTCCACTGCTTGAAATTGGGGTTGCGGGAAACCGTCATGCCCTTGTTGGGATCGAAGGCCGAGATCATGTAGGGGCCGGTGCTGGGGATCGGCTTGGAGCCCATGTCCTCCGCCGGCGTGTCGGCCGGCATGATCACGGCATGCGGCAAGGCAAGCTTGTAGAGGATCTCGGCGTCTGGCTTGGTGAGATTGAGGGTGATCGTGCCGGTCGCCTCGTCGGCGACGAAGCCGCCTTCCAGCGTGCAGCTCTTGGTGTCGGCCAGGCATTTGTCGGCGCCGACGATCCCGGCATAGAAAGTGCCCGAGGTCGGCCCGGAAATCTTGAAGATGCGCTGGAAGGAGGCGACGACGTCCTTCACGCCGAGGTCCTGGCCGTTGGAGAACTTGATGCCCTTGCGCAGCTTGAAGGTAAAGGTCTTGCCGTCATTGCTGACCTCGGGCAGCGCCTCGGCGAGGTCGGGAACGATGGAAAAACCCTCGACTCCCTCGGCCTTGCGGAAGGCGACCAGGCCGTCATAGATCGGCTGGTACATCTGCCAGCCCTGGTCGGTGTAGTTGATGTGCGGATCGAGGGTTCCGGCCGCCGACCGGGCGAGAAGGCGAATGGTGCCGCCCCGGTGTTCCTTGAGATATTCGGCATGCGCCGGAGCGAGCCACGAGCCGGCCAGCAATGCCGCGGCCGACGCCGCCAAAAGCAGTTTCTTCATGTCGTCATTCCCCTTTTCTGTTGTCGTTGTCGTCCAGGAAGTCTCCCACCACACGCATGCAGAGATCCTGCTCCTCGACATGCGGCATGTGGCTGGAATGCTCGAATATCTGCCAGCGCGATCCCTTGATGCCGTCCTTGAAGGGCTGCACGGTCGCGGGCGTGGCTTCGTCGTAATGGCCCGAGATGAGAAGTGTGGGAACCTCGATGGCCGACAGGCGGTCGATGACGTTCCAGCTCTTCAGCGTGCCGATGACGTGGAACTCGTTCGGGCCGTTCATCACATTGTAGACGGTCGGATTGCGCACGATCTGGGCGAAGGTCTCTGTCACCTCGGGCGGGAACGGCGCGACCCGGCAGACATGCCGTTCGTAGAACCGCATCGTCGCCGCCTGGTAGGCCGGATCGTCCGTCGTGCCGGCCTGCTCGTGCTTCGTCAGCGTCTCCTGCACGTCCTGGGGCAGATCGGCGCGTAGGCGGTTGGCTTCCTCGACCCAAAGTTTCATGGACGCCGGCGAGTTGGCGATGGTCAGCGACTTCAGGCCCTTCGGCCTGGTCACGCCATATTCGGCGCCCAGCATGCCGCCCCAGCTTTGACCCAGCACATGGAAGCCGCCGCGGATGTCGAGATGGTCGATGAGGTTTTCCAGCTCGTCGATGAAGAGTTGGGGCGTCCAGAAATCGGCGCCCTTTTCCGGCAGCAAGGTGGAATTGCCGCAGCCCAGCTGGTCGTAGTGGACGACGGCACGGCCGCCCCGGGCAAGAAGCTTATAGGCATCGACGTAATTATGGGCAGCACCCGGCCCGCCATGCAGGATCACGACCGGGGCCTTGCCGGCATCGAGCGCGCCGCTGATCCGGTACCAGGTCTCATAGGCACCGAAGCCGGCCCGCCCTTCCTTGCTGACGATCTCGGACGGCATCTCGGCTCCCTCAGTGGTTGAAGACATCTCGTTGCCGCTCTAGTTCGCCGCCCGCCCGGACTGCACCCACTCTTCCAGCATCTGCACGCCGAAGGCCGTGGCGCCCTCCCGGCCCAGCGGCCGGTCCTTGTCGGCCATTTCCTTGCCGGCTATGTCGAGATGCACCCAGGGGCGCTCTTCGGTGAAATTGCGCAGGAAGGCCGCGGCATGGGGCGCGTCGCCGTCTTCCATGTCCTTGGCGTGATGCCGGATATCGGCGAAGGGCGATTGCAGCCCCTCGTCATAGGCCCGGTCGAGCGGCAGCTGCCAGAACCGCTCGCCGACCTTTTCCCCGGCCGCGATCATGCGCGAGGCGATGGTGTCGTCGGTGCTGAAAAGGCCGGCGAAGACCGAGCCGAGGCCCCGCATCACCGAATAGGTCAGCGTGGCCAGGTCGACGATCACCGAAGGGTTGAAGCGCGAGGCGGCATAGTAGAGGCAGTCGGCCAGGATCAGTCGGCCTTCCGCATCCGTGTCGAACACTTCCACCGTCTGGCCCGACGCCGTCGTGATGATGTCGCGCGGCTTGAGCGCGGTGCCGGACGGCATGTTCTCGGCAATGCCGAGCACGCCGACGGCATGCACCGGGCTGCCTTGCCGGGCGAGCGCTATCAACAGCCCGACAACGGCGGCCGCGCCGCCCATATCGGCCTTCATGTCGAACATCTGCTCGCCGCGCTTTATGCACAGACCGCCGGAATCGAAGCAGACGCCCTTGCCGACGAAAGCCAGCGGCTGCGCGGGAGCGCCCTTGCCGCGATAGCGCAGGACCGCGACACGCGGCGGTCGCGCCGAGCCGGAGCCGACGGCCAGGATCGCATTCATGCCGAGCTCCTTCAGCCGCGCCGCATCGAGGATCTCGACATCGATGCCGGCCTCGCGCAGCGGCTCCAGATGATCGTGGAAATTGTCGGGATGGAGATGGTTCGGCGGCAGGTTGACCAGCGTGCGCGCATATTCGACGCCGTCCGCGATGGCATTGACCCGTGTCAGCGCCGCCTTCAGTTCCGGACCGGGCGCGCCGATCAATTGCACCCGCAAAGTGCGGTCGGCGCCAGCCCCTTGCCGCCGGTTGCGCATGTCGAAACGATAGCGCCGCAGCCGCATGCCGAGCGCGACCCGCGCCAGGATTTCCGCTGCGGGCAGGTCGACACCGGCGAGCGGGTCCAGCATCAGGGTGGCCGCGCATTCGCCCTTGCCTTCCAGATGCGCCGCAAGCAAACCGCCGGCCCGCGCCAGGGAAAGCGTGGTTACAGCCGAGGCATTGCCCAAAGCCAGCACCACCACGCGCCGGGCCGACATAGCCTTGGGAGCAATGACATCGACACAGGTGCCGGACTCCTCAAGCGCGGCCGGCTCGGAGCAAGCGCGGGACAAAATTCCATCCATTTCGGCGTCGAGTTTCCCTGCCCGGGGGCCAAAACCGGTTTGAGCGGTTTGCAGGATGACGACGACCGAGGCTTCCGCGGAAATCTCGTCAGCCGCTTCAAAGACCGGCACCGGCGACTGAGGCATAAAAGCTCGTTCTCCCATTCTGGGGCGCCCCGCCGAGGCTCAGCTTGACATCATACGCAAAGCTTCGCCGGTCCCCGGTGGAAACCGGTCAGGCCGGTTCGCGCCGTTGGGGAATGGTATCGGAGTACCCAAATAATTGTATTCTGACGGCGACTTGGTCGCTCTTGCCTTTTGGGTATCCCCGAACCGGCCGGGCAATCAAACGCCAATTTTGCGCAAGTCGATTGACAAAAACTCAACTGACATTTCATGATTGGCCAATGGCCCTGCCTTCACTCAATGGCATGCGCGCTTTCGAGGCCGCCGCGCGCCTCGGCAGCATCAAGGATGCAGCCGAGGAGCTGCATTTGACGCCCTCGGCCGTCAGCCGCCACATCCGCGCGCTCGAGAAGAACCTTGGCCAGGATCTGTTCGAGCGCGGCTTTCGCCAGATCACACCGACCATCAGGGGCTCATATTATGCGCGCGGCCTCTCCGAAGCATTCGAGGCTATCTGGCGCGCCACCGACGATGTCAGCTTCGTCCATGGTCACGGCAGGACCCAGCGAGTCCGGGTGCTCTGCGTGCCGGCGGTCCTGAACCTTTGGCTGGCGGACCGGCTGCCGAATTTCCGCAAGCTGCATCCGTCCGTGGACCTGGAGATCTCGACGTCGGGCAAGCGCGCCAACTTCGATTTGGCCATTGTCGATGAGTTCGTTTACAAGGCCGGCCCGGCCCTGACGCTGCTGATCCCGCTCGTTCTGACGCCGGTCTGCGCGCCGTCGCTGCTTGAGGGACCGGTGCCGCTCAGAACGCCCGCCGATCTCGTCAATCATCATCTGATCCACGAATGCGAGAGCATGCGCTGGCGGCGCTGGCTGGAGCAGGAAGGCGTTCTGGACGCCACGCCGAAATCCAGCACGACGCTCGATGACTGCACCTTGATCATGCGCGAGGTGATAAACGGCGCGGGCATCGCTTTGGCCGACACCATGATGGCGCAGGACCTTCTGCAGCAAGGCAAGCTTGTCGCCCCGTTCAGCGCCCGCCACACCTATCCCGCCGGAATCTACCTGCACCAGCGCCGCAGCATCGGGAACAAGCCAGGCACCGGCCTGTTCCAGGATTGGCTGCTCGCCGAGATCGCCGAGCATAAGCGCGCGATGGGTATCGCGTAGCGCGTCTCCTCCGAAGCGCCGCGCAAGAAAAAGGCGGCGGCCGACTGGCCGGATATAGGCTGCCCAGGTCAGCCGGAGCAAGGTTCAGTCGCCGCGAGGCTGTAGGAGTGCCAGCGCGGCTGTCGCCACGGCAAGGACGGCGGTAAGGGTCAAAGGTCCCGTGGCGCCATAGGTGTCCACGACATAGCCACCGACAACCGCGCCGATGGTGATGGCAACCTGGAAGGAGACGACCATCAGGCTACCCGCAGCTTCCAGCGCATCAGGTGCCGCGCGGGACAGGTTGGTCGGCAGCACGACCGGCGCCATGCCGAAGGCCAATCCCCAAAGCGCGACGAATCCGAAGGCGACGCCAATGTGCACGCCCCAAAGCACCAGTGCCAGCGCCGAAAACCCCATCAACACGGCGGTACCCACGAGAGCCATGCGGATATTGGCGTCGGCCATACGGCCGCCGGCGACGTTGCCGATCACAGCCGCGATGCCAAATCCGAGCAGGGCCAGGGCAATTGGCCCGGTGGCGAGGAGCGTCACGTGTTCGAGGAAGGGGCGCACATAAACAGAGCCGGCAAAATGCCCCGTCATCAGCAAAAGAATGGCCAGCATACCGAGTTGAATGCCGCGCCGCTGTGTCAGCCGAAATACGTCAGCCAGACTATTGCTGGCCGTCGCAGCCAAGGTCGGCAGGCTCAGCAATTGCAGCAGCATGGCAACTACGGCCAGCCCCGCTGTCGTGGCCATGGCGCTGCGCCAACCCAGCCAGTCGCTGATCAACGCTCCCATTGACGGGGCGGCGATGGTGGCGAGCGAGACGCCGAGGGTGACGATGCCCATGCCCCGACCTGTCGCGTTGGCGCCAACCAGCCTAGCCACGACGGCAACCGAGAGTGCCCAGAATGCGCTGAGAGCGATTCCGAGCCCGGCCCGGCCCAGCAGCAACAGCCAGAAATTGGGCGCCAGCGCGGCAAGGAGGTTGGAACCGACCGCCAAGGCGCTGAGGCCAACCAGCACCGTCTTGCGATTCAATCGGCCGATGAGGACATTGCTCAACATGGCCGTCACCGCGCCGACCGAAGCCGTGGCGGTGACGACCTGTCCGGCGGTTCCTTCGCTGATGCCGAGGTCCCGCGCCATCGGCGTCAGCAGGCCTGCCGGCAGGAATTCGGCTGATACCAGGGCAAAGCTGGTGGCCGCCAATGAAATGACCGCAAACCAGGCGGCTGCGTTCCACGGGGCTGGCGCAGCGTCATCGAGGTCTATCGCCGCGTCTTCAAGCTGTAATGTTGTGTCTGTCACTGAAAGATCTCCAAAGTCTGGAGGTCTTCAATAGACGAGTCTTCTCGGATGATATGTACCTTATAATCCGAAATTCATGTCCGTTCGTCCGGGAATTGTGCGGCGCACAACGCCTGGCGAGACATTGGTGATGCGTTTGAACGCGCGCGCGAAGGATGCTTCGCTATCATAGCCCAAACGGGTAGCGACCTCGGCAACCGACAGGCCGTTTTGCCCCAGCAACTCGCGGGCAAGCTGCATACGCAGACGGGCGAGATAGTGTGCCGCACCCTCTCCTAATACAGCGCTGAAGCGCTCGGCGAAAATCGAGCGCGATTGGCCTGCCAGGCCGGCAAGGCTTTCCAGGGTCCAGTTATGGCCGGGATCTCGGTGCATGGCTGCCAGCGCGCGGCCGATATGGGGGTCACGGATGGCTGCAAGCCACCCGGTGGTCGAAGCTCCAGTGCAATTGACCCAGCAGCGGATAAGCCGGGCCGTCAGCAAGTCCGCCATACGGGACAGAATCGTGGCGCTGCCCATCTGCGGTTGCGCGGCCTCGGCCGTCATAGCCGCCAGCAAAGGACCGACGACCGGATCGTTGCCGGCCACATCGCACCCTTTGATAATTGATGGCATCAACGTGATCAGTGGATTGAGCGCATAGGCGCCCAGGGCCATGGAGCCGCAGAAAAGGGTGCTTGTCGCGCCCGTCCCTTCCCGCACCACCTCACAGACATTGCTCCCCAACTTGGTAACCTGGCAACTCTCGAGCGAGTCGTCGACAACGTCCGGCGCACTAGCCAGCCGATGGGCGATGCCTTGCGGCAACAGCACCAGATCGCCATCGCGCAACTCCTGCCAGCCTTCCGCCTCGGTATAAATCCAGCATGGACCCTGGCCGACAAAGTGAAAGCGAAGCAGCTTCTGTTGCGGAAAGGCGATGCTCCATGGATGCCGGAGCTCGCAGCGGCCATAGTTGACCCCACTCAAGCGAAAGTCCTGTAGGACTTCGCTGAGCGCATCCATCGGGATATGCAGAGGCGGGCGGGACGAATAGTCAGGCATTCTGCTACTATATATGCCGAACGTCCGGCAGGCAAGCAGAGGCCGCTTCAACGGCACCCTACTCTTCCAGCCAGTCTCCGCGCCCTTGCCTCTCGCTCCCGGGGCATGCAAGGAGTGGGTCGATCAACGGGACGACAGGCATGGCAGTTGAAGCGTCGAGCAGCGATCTGGTGCAGGTTGTGGCGCTGCTCGCCGCGGGCGTCGTCGCCGTGCCGATCTTCAAGCGCATGGGACTGGGCTCGATCCTCGGCTACCTCGCCGCCGGCGTGGTCATCGGTCCGTTCGGCCTGCGCATCTTTTCCGAATCGGAAGCGATCCTCCATGTTGCCGAGCTCGGCGTCGTCATGTTCCTGTTCATCATCGGGCTGGAGATGCAGCCGTCACGGCTCTGGGGCCTGCGCCGCGAGATCTTTGGACACGGCGCGCTGCAGGTCGGCGTCTGCGCAGTCCTGCTCACTCTCGTCGGGCTGGCCGGAGGCTTTCCCATCGCGCAGTCCTTCGTCGCCGGCGCCGGCTTCGTCCTGACCTCGACGGCGATCGTCATGCAGCTGCTCGAAGAGCGCGGCGAGATCGCCACGCCGAAAGGCCAGCGCATCGTCTCCATACTGCTGCTCGAAGACCTGATGATCGTGCCGCTCCTCGCGCTTATCGCATTCCTCGCGCCGGGCGGCGCCGAAACCAGCCTTTCGGAGCGGCTGACCGAAGTCGGGATCGGCATCGCCGCGATCGTGGGGCTGGTCGTGGCCGGCCGTTACCTGCTCAATCCGCTCTTCCGCATCCTGGCCGACGCCCGCGCCCGCGAAGTCATGACCGCCGCGGCGCTGCTGGTGGTGCTGGGTTCGGCCCTGGCCATGCAGCTCTCCGGCCTGTCGATGGCGATGGGCGCCTTCCTCGCCGGCGTTCTCTTGTCGGAATCGACCTTCCGCCACCAGCTCGAAGCCGATATCGAGCCGTTCCGCGGCATCCTGCTCGGCCTGTTCTTCCTCGCCGTCGGCATGTCGCTCGACCTTGGCGTCGTCGCCCAGAACTGGCGGCTCATCGCCATCTATGTCGTCGCCTACATGGTCATGAAGGCATTCGGCATCTACGTCGTCGCGCGCATTCTGAAAAGCGGCCATCGCGAGGCGCTCGAACGCGCCGTCTTCATGGCGCAGGGCGGCGAGTTCGCCTTCGTGCTCTATTCTTCCGCTGCCGCGGTCGGCATCATCGACGGCCAGGCCAACGCCACGCTGACTGCCATCGTCATCATCTCAATGGTGCTGACGCCGCTCGCGATCGTAGCGCTCCGTTACCTCACCCCGCGAGACGAGCAGTCGCTCGACGGCGTCGACATTGCCGACGGCCTCACCGGCAGCGTGCTGATCATCGGCTTCGGCCGCTTCGGCCAGATCGCCAGCCAGCCGCTTTTGCTGCGCGGGATGGACGTCTCGATCATCGATAACGAGGTGGAGATGATCCAGGCGGCGGCCGATTTCGGCTTCAAGGTCTATTACGGCGACGGCACGAGGCTGGACATCCTGCATGCGGCCGGCGCCGGGCGCGCCCGCGCGGTGCTGATCTGCGTCGACAAGCCCGACGCCGCCGTGCGCATCGCGCAGCTTATCAAGGCCGAATTCCCGCTGGTCACCATCCTGGCGCGGGCCTTCGACCGCGGCACCGCGCTGCAGCTCGTGCGCGCCGGCGTCGACTATCAGCTGCGCGAGACCTTCGAATCGGCGCTGGTCTTCGGCGGCTCCGCGCTGGAGGCGCTTGGCGTCGATCCCGAGGAGGTCGCCGAAGTCATGGAGGATGTGCGACGCCGCGACGAAGCGCGCTTCGAGACGCAATTGGCCGAGGGCGTGCGCGCCGGCCAGCGTTTCCTGAAGGGCAATATCGGCACGCCGATCCCGACGCCGCTGACGCAGCCACGCCGCGCCGGCCGGGCGCTGAACCAGGAAACCGCCGTCGTGCTGAACCAGGCAGAGACCAAGAACTGAGGGGCAAATATGGCAGAGCTTGATCCGCGAGCGCTTTCGGTCATCACATTCTGGCGCGATGCCGGCGAGGACGCCTGGTTCGAGAAGAACGACGCCTTCGACGCCGATTTCCGCAGCCGCTTTCTCGAGCTGCATTACGCCGCCGCGCGGCGCGAATGCGACGACTGGAATGCGCATGCCGAAGGATCGCTGGCGTTGATGATCCTGCTCGATCAGTTCCCGCGCAACTGCTTCCGCGGCACCGGCCACATGTACGCGACCGATCCGCTCGCGAGATACTTCGCCGACAGGGCGATTGCCGCCGGTCAGGACCTCGAGCTGGAAGAACTGTTTCGCGTCTTTCTCTATCTGCCCTTCGAGCATTCCGAAGTGCTGGCGGACCAGGAAAGGTCGGTCGAGCTCACAATCGCCAAGGCGCCCGACTATCTGAAATATGCCGAGGAGCACCTGGAGATTATCCGGCGCTTCGGACGCTTCCCGCATCGCAACCGGATGCTTGGCCGCGCGACGACGGCCGAGGAGCAGGCATTTTTGGACGGCGGCGGTTTTTCGGGTTGATGACGGCCGCGCGGAGCGTTGCGAAATGATTGAGTTTGCAGGCAGAAGTTATGAAGCCACTATCGGCAGCGATCTTCAACGCGATGGGATGTATCTTGAGCTTGCTGACCAAGATCAATGCGTGGTGGGTGAGATTTTCTTCTCAGATGTCGATGGCAAGATGACGGTTACGCTATTTCAGCCCGAAGTGCCTTTGGAAATGATCGAATGGATGATTGCCACAGCCAGGATTCGTCTTCCACCAACAGACACAACTGCCGGCTGACCTAAGCGTGCCACCATTCCCGGCCCGAAGGCAGCCGCTCGATGCCGGACGTATCGACGGCTTTGAGCCGTTCCGACACGCTCCTGCCACCGACCGAAAGCCCTGGCGCGATCTCGGCCAGCGGCGCCAGCACGAAGGCACGTTCCAGCATGCGCGGATGCGGCACTTCGAGCCCGGTCTCGTGGATCACCCGGTCGCCGAACACCAGGATGTCGATATCGATAAGGCGCGGCCCCCAGCGCTCCTCGCGCACGCGCTTCAACCGCCCCTCGACGTCGAGGCAAAGCTCGAGCAGCGCGCGTGGCGAAAGCGCCGTCTCGATCGCGGCGGCGGCGTTGAGGAAATCGGGCTGGTCGAGCTTGCCCCAGGGCGGCGTGCGGTAAATCGAGGACACGGCGGTGACGCGCGTCGCGTCGTCGCCATCCAGCATGCGCAATGCCGCGCCCATGGACTTCGCCGGGTCGCCGAGATTGCCGCCGAGACTGAGGTAGACGGCGCTATTCTGGCCAGACAACGGTCACCTCGACATGATCGAGCACGCCCGGCACCGGGGCGTTCGGCTTGCGCACCGTGATCGCGGCTTTCCTGATCTGGGAGAACCGCGCCGTCAGCGCCTTCGCCACCTCCAGCGCCAGCGCCTCGATCAGGAAGCGGCGATGTCCGGTCACGATCTTTTCGATGACCGAGAAGGCGACACCGTAATTGACGGTGTCCTCGATGGAATCCTCGGTCAGCGGCCGGCTCGGCTCGACCGTCAGCTCGGCATCGACGTAGAAACGCTGGCCAAGCGTCTCCTCCTCGTCCAGCACGCCGTGGCGGGCGAAGAAGGCGCAGTTCTTCATGCGGATGAGGTACATGATCAGTGTCCGGGAGGAAGCTCGTTTTCGCGTTGAAGCATAGCATCGGTGACCGCCAGCGCATCCACGTTGATTGCGACATCGTGGACGCGAAACAGGTCGGCTCCCTTCAAGCGTAGGATGACACTGGTGGCCGCCGTGCCGGCAGCCCGTTCCGCGGGATCGCGCCCCGTGGCTGTGCCGATGAAGCGCTTGCGCGAGGTTCCGGCCATCAACGGGTAGCCGAGCGCCTGAAGCTCGGAAAACCGCGCCATCAGGTCGAGGTTTTCCTCCGCCGTTTCCTTGGCGAAGCCGAAGCCGGCATCGAGCACGATCTGGCTGTCGGCGACATTGCCGGCGCGCGCGATCTCCAGCGATTTGCGCAGGAACAGGAACTGGTCCTCGATCACGTCGGGCAGCTTCTGCCGTTCGCGCCCGGTATGCATGATGACGAGCCCGGCGCCTGTCTCGGCGGCGACGCGCGCGATGCCCGGCTCACGCTGCAGCCCCCAGACGTCGTTGACGATATGGGCGCCGGCGGCGACGCCAAGCCGCGCGGTGTCCTCGCGATAGGTGTCGACCGAGATCAGTGCCTCGCCGGAAGCGGCGAGCGCCGCGATGACCGGCAGCACGCGCCCCTGCTCTTCCTCGGCGGAGATCGGGGCGAAACCGGGCCGCGTCGATTCCCCGCCGACGTCGATGATCGCCGCGCCTTCCTTGACCATGCGGCGCGCCTGCTCCAGCGCCTTCTCGGGCGCGGCGAACAGGCCGCCATCCGAAAAACTGTCGGGCGTCACGTTGAGGATGCCAACGACGACCGCCTTCGGACCGAGGTCCAGATAGCGCCCATGAGCCAGCTGCCACCGCCTTGTCGTCATTGTCCATCAACCATGCGTGATCCGCGCGAAATCAATTCCGTTGCGCTGGCGACGGCCCTAAAGCAAGGTGCGTGAAGAGGCAATATGATGAACCCTTCCCTGCTCTGCGCCCTGATGCTCTCGATCACCGCCATGCCGGCAGGCGCGGCCAGTCTGGTCAAGACCTACAGCTATTTCAGCGTCGGCGGCCGCACGCTCGACGATATCCAGAACCAGCTCTCGAAAAACGGCCCCGAGGTGAAGAGCACCGGGTCGCGGCATCCCGGCGCCACGCAAATGGCCTTCACCACCCGCATCAGCTACGCGCAGAGCGCCGGGTCCTGCCGTGTCGCCGACGCGGCCGTCACCGTGAAGGTCAAGGTGATCCTCCCCGAATGGCGGCGCCCGCGCAAAGCCGATCCCGGCGTCAGGCTGTTCTGGGACACGCTCTCCGCCGACATCAAGCGGCATGAGGAGCGCCATGTAGAGATCGCCAAGAACCACGCGCGCCTGCTCGAGGATGCGCTGAAGGCAATCCCGCCGCAAAAGACCTGCGAGCAGGCGAAGCTCAACGCCGCCGCGGTCCAGGCAGCTGAGCTCGCCATGCACGATCAGGACCAGGTCCGCTTCGACCGCGTCGAGAGCGTCAATTTCGAAAGCCGTATCCTTCGGCTGATGCGCTACCGGATGGAGCGTGTCGAAGCCGGCCAGTTGCCGCCGCCTTGACTTGAGAGCCGAGCCCTGTCCGGGGCCAATTTCATCCAAGCATGGTGCCAGACCGGAAAAACTTTCGAGTGATGGTCGAAATCGGCCTATATCGAACGACATATAGCGGGTTCGAAGCGCCAAAGCCTCGGGTCCACGATGAGAAATGACAGGTGCGACCGGCCAAAGCTGTCTTGGCGCACCAAGCACCAGCCTTTGAAAGAATGATGCATGGACCAGACCGTCGAGAACCAGACGATGGCGCCGGAAGCCGCGCCGATGATGAGCGAGAACGAGAAGAATGCCATTATCGGCGGCGTGTTGTTGTCGATGCTGCTGGCGGCCCTTGATCAGACCATCGTAGCCCCTGCCCTGCCGACGATCGCCGGCGCGCTCGGCCATGCCGAATATCTGCCGTGGATCGTCACCGGCTATCTTCTGACCGCGACCGCGATGGCGCCGCTCTACGGCAAGATTTCCGATGTCTACGGACGCCGCCCTGTCATCTACGCCGCCATCCTCGTCTTCCTGCTCGGGTCGCTGGTCAGCGCGCTTGCTCCCAACATGCTGCTGCTGGTCATCGGCCGCGCCATCCAGGGCGCCGGCGGCGGCGGTCTCTTCGCGCTGGCCCAGACGGTCATCGGCGACCTCGTGCCGCCGCGCGAGCGCGCCCGCTATGCGGCCTGGATCGCAGGCACATGGGCGGTCGCGAGCGTCGCCGGCCCGCTGCTCGGCGGCGTGTTTGCCGAGCATCTGCACTGGTCGCTGATCTTCTGGATCAACCTGCCGATCGGCTTCCTGGCCATGGCCATCATCAACAACCCGTTGAAGAAGCTGCCGGTCGCGGCCAAGAACCATCGCATCGACGGCTTGGGCGCCGTGCTGCTGGTAGTCGCCACGACGCTTCTGCTCCTGGCGCTCAGCTGGGGCGGCAGCGCCTATCCCTGGTTCTCCCGCGAAATCCTCGGACTGGTTGCCTGTTCGGTGGTGTTCTGGGCCTTCTTCGCGCTCAGGCTGCTCAAGGCGGCCGAGCCTTTGATCTCGCTCGAAGTCTTGGGCAACCCGATCGTGCTCGCCGGCACACTATCGATGTTCCTGCTGCAGGCCGCGAACATCGGCGCGTCGGTATACCTGCCGGTCTATCTGCAATCGGTCGTCGGGCTTTCGGTCAGCGAATCCGGCACCGCGATGCTCGGCCTCCTGCTCGGCACGGTCGCCGGCGCGACCTTCAGCGGCCGCACGATCCCGCGCTTTGTCCATTACAAGCGCATCGCCATGATCGGCGTCGGCCTGGCCATCGTCTGCATTGGCGTGCTCAGTGCCATTGCGGAACACGCCTCGCTGCTCGAAGTGGAAATCCTGACCACTCTGATCGGCCTGGGCAGCGGAACGACATTCCCGGTTGCCACCGTCTCGGTCCAGAATGCCGTCGATCGCGCGCATCTCGGAGTCGCGACGGGCGTTCTGACCTTCCTGCGCACGCTGGGCGGCGCGCTCGGCGTGGCCATGCTCGGCGCCGTCGCGCTCGGCTACGGCCTGCCATTGTCCTCAGAAGGCTCGCAGACGCATATCCATCCGGCATCGGCGTTGCCGTTCGTGATGATATTCGTCGCCGCCGGAGCAACGCTCGTCCTGGCGCTGATCACGCTGGCCCTGATGCCCGAAAAGGAACTGCGCGGCCACGACGAGCAAACCGCGCCCGCGCTTGCGGAGTAGATCGTTTGAAGGTGTGTTGAGATTCAGGTCAGGCCGAGTCGAGAAGGGCAGTTTCCGAGAACCGGCCTACGCCGGCCGTAGCCTTCGTAGGACGGAACACTTATGAGGGCTTCGGCCGGCGAAGGCCGGAAGCGCAGGAAGCTGCCGTTCGCAGTCCGGCATCACCTGAATATCAATACGCCTTAATCATGCACGCCGAGCTTCTTTTGCAGGCTGGTCGACGAGGTCGTGTACTGAAAGACGATGCGCTCGCCCGGGCTGACGATCCGCTTGGCGGCCTGCGCCATCAGCGCCACTTCATGGAAGCCTGACAGGATCAGCTTGAGCTTGCCCGGATACCAGTTGATGTCGCCGACGGCAAAGATGCCCGGGATCGACGTCTGGAACTTCTCGGTGTCCACCGGGATCAGGTTCTCGTGCAGGTTAAGGCCCCATTCGGCGATCGGCCCGAGCTTCATGGTGAGGCCGAAGAATGGCAGCATGCGGGTGCACGGCACCTCGACGTCGCCATCCGGGCCGCCCTTGATGGTCGCCGACGACAGCTGACCGCCGCCGCCGGCAAGGCCGCTGACCTGGCCGACCAGGAATTCGAGCTGCTTCATCTCATGCATGGCATACATCTTGTTGACGCTGTCGGGCGCGGCCCGGAATTCCGGGCGGCGATGCACCAGCGTCACGCTCTTGGCGATCGGCTGCAGGTTGAGCGTCCAGTCGAGCGCCGAATCGCCGCCGCCGACGATGACGAGATCGTGGCCGCGAAATTCCTCCATGCGCCGGACCGAATAGAACACGCTCTTGCCTTCGTACTCCTCGATGCCCGGAATGGGCGGACGCTTGGGCTGGAACGAGCCGCCGCCTGCGGCGATCACCACCACCTTGGCTTCGAACAATTCACCTTCGTCGGTGGCGACGCGGAAACTGCCGTCCTCCAGCTTTTCAAGGCTCGACACCATGCGGTTGAAGGTGAAGTCCGGCTTGAACGGATGGATCTGCTCCATGAGCTTGTCGACGAGGCCTTGCGCGGAGATCGTCGGCCAGCCTGGAATGTCGTAGATCGGCTTTTCAGGATAGAGCTCGGCGCATTGGCCGCCGGGACGATCGAGAATGTCGATCAGATGGCATTTCATGTCGAGCAGGCCGAGCTCGAACACGGCGAACAGGCCGATCGGCCCTGCCCCGACAATGAGAACGTCCGTTTTGATGGTATCGGTCATGCGCTGCGCCCTGATTGGGAATGCGGCGAGACTGCATGAGCTATCGGCCGCTGCCAAGCTGCCGGCGCGAAAGAATATTGGGAAGCAGCCAAGATGTGTCGAGATTCAGGTCAGGCCGAGTCGAAAATGGCGGGTTCCGAGCACCGGAGCGGAGCGTACTAAAAGTACGTGAGCACCGGAAGCGCAGGAAATCGCCATTTGCAGGCCGGCCTCACCTGAATATCGACGCGTCTTAACCCTGGCGCGCGGGGACCCGAACCACCAGCCCGTCCAGCGCGTCGCGCACCTTGATCTGGCAGGAGAGGCGTGAGTTCGGCTGGACCTCGTAGGCGAAGTCCAGCATGTCCTCCTCCATCGCCTCCGGCTCGCCGACCTCCGCCGTCCATGCTTCGTCGACATAAACATGGCAGGTCGCGCAGGCACAGGCGCCGCCGCATTCGGCTTCGATGCCCGGAACCGCATTGCGGATCGCGTTTTCCATCACCGTCGAGCCGTTTTCGGCTTCCACGTCAAACCGGGTCCCGTCATGGGCGATGTAAGTCAGCTTGGTCATTAAGTCACCTGAGGAGTCGCAGCCGAGATAATCACTCTGCCGGACAAGTCAACTGCGGCGCGAAAGCGCCACGAAATGACGTTTTTCAGAAAGGTGGGATACTAGCGGCTGATGCCGGCGATGAAGTCGCGCACTTCCTCGATCAGCGTGCTGAGCCTCTTGAGCGCCCGGACGTCTTCCGGCTGGGTTTCGATGATCGCGGCGCAGTCGGCCACCGCAAAGGCGCCGATGCCGCGCGCCGAGCCTTTCAGGCCATGTGCCAGAAGCACCCTTTGCCTGGCGTCGGCATCCGCGATCTGGTCACGGACCGACAGCGACTGGTGCACGAACAGCGCCAGCACCTCGCGTTCGAGGTCGCGGTCGCCCATTGTCTGGCGTGCCAGATGGCCGAGATCCACCGGTCGGGCTCCAGCCGTTCCGGAGGCGTCGCCCCCCGGCATGGAAAACGCAATACCACTTTCGCCACGCATACGCACTGCAACTCCATCAAGCGGGCAGACGGGCCCACGAAAATAGGCGCTCCCGGTCGCCAACGGGTTAACGACTGCAGAGGAAAAATGTTGTCACGGAGGCAGCCGGATCACGTCTCCGTTAACCTTATATTTAAAGTTTTACGTATCGCCCGGAATGCATGTTTTCTTTACCCCTGTGTGTCATTACGATACGAAGGTCCATTTTTCAGCCTCCTGCGCGGGATAGACAAGCCAGAATCGGGCCAGAATCAGGCCAAAATCATAAGTCCCGCGGCAGCTAGTACAGGGTAGCGAAGGCATGGCTAAGAAACCAACGACGACGAAGTCTCTCGAGAATGACGTGGCCGCGGAACTGGAAAAGGCGCTTGACCTTGACCTTAACGGCGACGAAGGCGGCCTCGACATGGCGGCGTCGATGGAGGATCTCGAAGCGCAGATTTCGGCGGCGGCCGACGAGCTGGCGCGCGAAGGGCGCAGCCAGAGGACGGAGCCGGCAAACAGTCCCCAGCCTGCCAGCCCCCAGCCTCCCAGGGCGCCCGCGGCCAAGCCGGCGGAGTTGCGCCCGGTCGAGCCGCGCAATGGGCAGACGTCCGGCTTTACGCCTCCCGCCGGCTTCACGCCCGCCAATGACGACCGCCAGAAGGACTACAAGACGCTGCTGCACAGCCTCAACCGCCGTGCGTCCAGCACCGTTTACTGGGTGATCGCCTTTATCTCGCTGGCCTGGATCGCCGGTGCCGGCGGCCTGGCCAACCTGTTGTTCGGCCCCGGCATCTGGAACATCCGTACCTTCGACCAGTTCTTCGCCCGTCCCGAGCTGATCGGCCTGGCGGTTGCCGCGATCGTTCCGGTCATCCTGTTCTGGGCGTTCGCCGCCATGATCCGGCGCGCGCAGGAAATGCGCCTCGCCGCGCAATCCATGACCGAGGTCGCCTTCCGCCTGGCGGAGCCCGAAAACCTCGCCCAGGACCGTGTCATGATGATCGGCCAGGCCGTTCGCCGAGAGGTGGCGGCCATGGGCGAAGGCATCGAGCGCACCCTGGCCCGCGCGGTTGAGCTCGAAACGCTCGTCCACGGCGAAGTCAGCCAGCTCGAACGCTCCTATTCCGAGAACGAGGCCCGCATCCGTTCGCTGGTCGACGGCCTCGGCAGCGAGCGCGAGGCGGTCGTCACCCATGCCGAGCGCGTGCGCGCCTCCATCGCCAGCGCTCACGAGACGCTGCGCGACGAGATCGGCTCGGCCAGCGACATCATCCGCGACTCGATCCTCAACGCGTCGACCAAGCTGTCGATGACGATCAACAATTCCGGCGACACGCTGATCGACCGCATCAATGAAAGCTCGACATCGATCTTCGATTCGGTGGAATCGCGCCTTGACAACATCACGGACCGTCTTTCGACCTCCGGCGAGGCTTTCGCGAGCCTGCTCGATACCCGTATCGCCAAGCTGACCGACACCACGGACGGCCTGACACGCTCGCTGACCGACCTGCTCGACGACCGCACCAACGGCATGGTCTCGCTGCTCGGCGGCGCGGCGCGCACCTTGAGTTCGGAGTTCGAGACGAGCCTCAGCGGCATCGAGCGGACGCTGGCCGAACGCGGTCAGGCGCTGATCAGCGAATTCCAGACCCGCGCCGAGGCGCTCGACACCGGAACGCAGAAACTCAACGCCGCCCTCGAAGCCCGCGCCCGCCAGATCAACGAGACCCTGGTCGAGCGCGCCCGCGAGATCGCGCACACCTTCGCCGACAGCAAGGACCAGCTGACGTCGATGATCGATCAGGGCAAGACGCAGATTGGCGCCGACATGGCGGATATCATCTCGTCGACCTCCTCCATGCTTGAGGCCCGCGCCACCGACTTCGCCGGGCGCATGGAAGCGGCCCGGCATGTCGTGTCGCGCTCATTCGATTCCGACATCCAGCGGCTGGCCGATGCCCGTGTCGGCATCGAGGAAGCCGTCGAGAACCACAGCCGCGCGCTTTCGGAGAGTCGCGAGCGCATGGCGGCCGCCATGCAGGAGGACCTGGCGAAATTCGCCGAAGGCCGCGTGGCGATCGATGCCGCCGTGACCAACCAGGTGCAGAAGCTGGCCGAAGGCCGCGGCCTGATCTCGCGGGCGCTGGAAGAAGACCTGCGCAAGGTCAACGAGTCCCGCGCCGCCATCGATGCGTCGCTGGGCAGCCATCTGGAGCAGCTCGAAGAAGGCCGCAACCGCCTGTCCCAGGTCTTGAACGAAGACTCCGGCAGGCTCGTCCAAGCTCGTACGATGATTGACGAAATGGTCGCCGGCCATGTCGGGAAGCTGGCCGAGGGCCGCAACATCCTGGCGCGCGCGCTGGAGGCCGATCTCAACAAGCTGCAGGACAGCCGGGCCTCCATCGACGGCCTTGTCGCCGGTCAGGTCGAGAAGATCGCCGAGGGCCGCGCCGTGCTCGCCAAGGCGCTCGAGACCGACATCATCGGCATCCGCGGCCTGATCGAGACCCACTCGACCAAGCTCGCCGAGGACCGCGGCGAGCTCAGCCGCGCCCTTGAAAGCGATCTGAGCGGCATCCGCGGCCTGATCGACAGCCACGCCGGCAAGCTCGCCGACGACCGCAGCCTGCTGTCGCAGACGCTGGAAGCCGACCTTGCCAAGCTCGCCGAAAGCCGCGCCTCGATCGACGGCCTTGTCGCCGGCCAGGTCGAGAAGCTCGCCGAAGGCCGCGACATCCTCAAGCGTGCCCTGGAAGCCGACATCAACGCCATCAAGGGAGCCATAGCGGGACATTCGGACAGGGTGCTGGAAGATCGCTCACAGCTTTCGAAAGCGCTTGAAACCGACCTGCAGGCCGTCAGCGGCGCCATCGCCGACCATCAAAACCGGCTTGTTCAGGACCGTTCGGTGCTGTCGAAATCGCTGGAGGACGATCTCGCCAAGCTGGCGGAGAGCCGCTCCAGCATTGACGGGCTGGTCGCCGGCCAGGTCGAGAAGCTCGCCGAGGGCCGCGATATCCTCAAGCGCGCGCTGGAAGCCGACCTCAACACCATCCAGGGCGCGATCGTCGATCATTCGCAGAAGATCACCGACCACCGCGCCGAGCTTTCGCGTGCGCTGGAGACCGATATGGCTAATGCCAGCGGCCTCATGCAGACCCATGCCGACCAGCTGTCGCAGAACCGTGCGACGCTGTCCAAGGCGCTCGAGGACGATCTTGCCAAGCTCGCCGAGAGCCGCGCCGGCATCGACGGCCTGGTCTCCGGCCAGGTCGAGAAGCTCGCCGAAGGCCGCGACATCCTCAAGCGTGCGCTGGAAGCCGACCTCGCCAAGCTCGCCGAAAGCCGTTCCTCGATCGATGGCCTGGTCGCCGGCCAGGTCGAGAAGCTCGCCGAAGGCCGCGATATCCTCAAGCGCGCCCTCGAAGCGGACCTTCAGAAGCTGACGGAAAGCCGCTCGGAGATCGACGATGTCATCGCCGGTCATGTCGGCAAGCTGTCCGAGGGCCGCAACATGCTGGCCAAGGCCCTCGAGGACGATCTCGTCAAGCTTGCCGATGCGCGCAAGGACGTCGACCGTTCGGTTTCCGGCCATATTGATCAGATCGCTGCCCGAAGCAGCGATATCTCGGCGGCGATTGCCGCCGATGTCGAGAAGATCGAGCAGGCCTTCAGCCGGCAGACCGGTGTCATCGAGGAGCGCGCCGGCACCATGGAGCGTGCGCTGTCGACCGGCGTCGACAATGTCCGCGGCGTGCTGGAAAAGACCGCGGTCTTCGTGGCGGGCGCGCTGCGCGACAAGGTCATGGAAATCACCAGCACCCTGCACGAGCAGGCCGGTGCGGCTTTCAGCGACGCCGACCGCAAGATCGCCGAACGCGCCGAGCAGACTTCCGCCGCGCTGCTTGCCAGGGCCGAGGACATCGCGCAGGCTTTCGAGGCGGCGGACCGCCGCCTGCACGAGCGCGCCCAGGATACGTCCAACATGCTGATGGCGCGCGCCGACGATGCCTCCAACTCGCTCATGGCCCGCGCCGAGGAAACCGCCGACAAGCTGGCCGCACGCGCCGGCGACATCGCCAACACCTTCGACGCAGCCGACCAGAAGCTGGTTGCCCGCGCCGTCGAGACGGCGCAGTCGCTGGCCGCCCGTGCCGGCGACATCCTGCGCAACTTCGAGGGCGCCGACGAGCGGCTTTCGATGCGCATCAGCGAATCGGCCGAAGCGCTGGCCGCCCGCGCCTCGGACCTCGGCCGCATCTTCGACAGCGCCGACCAGCATCTGATCTCGCGTATCGCCGAGGGCTCGGAAGCACTGTCGTCGCGGGCGTCCGAAATTGCCCGTATCTTCGACGACGCCGACAGCCGTCTGGTGTCGCGTATCGCCTCGAGCACCTCGACCATCGGCGAGCATGCCGACACGATCGTCGGCGCCTTCGCGGCGACCGAACAACGCGTCGCCGACCGTGCCCGCCAGACCGGGCAGGAGCTTGCCGTGCATGCCCGCGAGATCGAGCAGGCGCTGGCCGGAGCCGACGAGCGGCTGGCCGCAAGCGCCTCGGCCGCGGCCGCCCGTGTCGAGGACCAGGTGGCGAGCGTGGAAAACCGCTTCGCCTACACCGCCGAGACCATGGGCCAGAAGCTCAACGAGCAGGTCTCCAGCGCCGAGGCCCAGCTCATCTCGCGCGCCAATGTCATCGCCGAGACCTTCACTGCGGTCGGCCAGCATATCGGCCAGAGCACCAACGAGGCCGCCCGCACGATCGGCGCCAACACCCGCGAGCTCAACACCATGCTCGCGGCGCGTTCGGCAGAGATGGCGAAAATCCTCGACGAGACGGCCAAACCGCTGGTCGAGCGCTTCGCCCAGGGCGGCTCCGAGCTGCAGCGCAGCATGGAAGAGGTCACCGAACGGGCGGCCGAGAAGCTGCGCAGCGAGAACACGAACCTCGTCAATGCTCTCGCCAGCCGCACGGCCGAGACGCTGTCGGCCGTCGAAGGCGCCCGCTCGTCGCTTGCCGACAGCGTGGCCGATCTTATCGGCCGCATGACCACCTCCAGCGCGCAGCTCGGCCAATTGATCGACCAGGCTGCCGTCAATCTCGGCCAGGTCGAGGAGCGGCTCTCCGGCAGCACGCAGAGCTTCGCCACGACCACGGAGAAGGCCGCCCAGACTTTCGCCAGTTCGGCGCGTCTGGTCGATTCCAACACGACGCGGCTCACCGACCTGTCCTCGGCGACGCTGCGCGAGGTGGCCTCGATCGCGACCAAGTTCGACGAACACAGCCGGTTGCTCTCCAGCGCCTCGAATTTGCTCAGCTCCGCGCAAAGCAATCTCGAGCACACGCTGGAGCGTCAGTCCTCGCTGGAAGACCTCGCCGTCGGCCTGGTCAAGAAGTCGGAAGACCTCGAGAAGGTGATGCGCTCCTTCGAAAACCTCGTCGGCCAGACGATGCAGACCGCGGAGGGCCGCACGATGGAATCGGCGGAAAAGATCCGCACCGCCATCGCCGACGTCGTCGATTCGGCCACACGCCGCTTTGCCGACGCGACCGAAGAGATGCGTCGCACCGCAGGCTCGATCAAGAGCGAGCTCGACCTTACCCGCGCCGAGCTGAAGAAGGGCGTGATCGAGATGCCGGAGGAAGCCAAGGAATCGACCTCGGCCATTCGTCGCGCTGTCGCAGAGCAGATCAATGCGCTCAAGGAACTGTCGGATATCGTTGCGAAATCCGGCCGCAGCGGCAGCAGCGAACAGGGCGAGCCACGCGGTCTGCGCCCGGCTCCGCAGGCGCCGGCCCGAGCCGCCGAACCGCCGCTGCGCCGTCCCACGGCGCCGCAGCCACAGCAGCAACCGCAACCGACGGCCCGCGCTCCGCAGGCGCCGGTCGCCGAGACCACGCTGCGCGGCACGCTCGACCTTGAACGCCCCGCCGAGGCGCCGCGCCGCGATCCGAACGGCAAGCCCCAGCAGGGCGGCTGGGTGCGCGACCTCCTCACCAATGCCTCGCGTGAGGAAGAGCTGCGGCCGGCAGCGCCGGCGGAAGCGCCGCGCGCGACGCCTGCCCAGCGCTCGCCGCTGCATGTCATGGAGTCGCTCAACTCGCTCTCCGTCGACATCGCCCGCGCCATCGACCATGACGCCTCGATTGAGCTGTGGAACCGCTACCGGCGGGGCGAGCGCGACGTCTTCACCCGTCGCCTCTACACGCTGAAGGGCCAGCAGACCTTCGACGAAATCCGCCGCAAGTATCAAGCCGAGGCGGAATTCCGCGCCGCGGTCGACCGTTACTGCGAGGATTTCGAGAAGCTGCTCAAGGATGTCTCGCGCAACGACCGCGACAACATCATGGCGCAGACCTACCTCACGTCCGACACCGGCAAGGTCTACACCATGCTGGCCCACGCCAGCGGCCGGCTGCACTGAGCGGCCGACAAGTCTGACAAAAAAGGCGGGCCTCGGCCCGCCTTTTTCTTTTGTCCGTTGATCGATGCAATTGGTTTCCCGGCGCCTTGGCAACCGCTGTCAGATCGTCGAATCCGTCCAGTGGACGATGCCGGTCGCCGCCTGGCCGAAGGCGCTGTCCAGCGCGCCGACGTAAGCCGCGTTGCCGCTGCCCGAGACCGGGGCGCTGGCGGTGAAGTTCTTCGAGGCGCGCACCTCGCCGTTGCGGTCGTTCAGGATGCGCACGAACAGATCCACATCGGCATGCTCGCCGCCATTGACGCGCACCTCGAAGGAGCGCACCTCGACGATGATCTGGTAGTCGATCGCCAGCCCCTCGCCCGGCTTTCCGACGCCGGCAAAGCTGCCGGAGCGCTGGAAGGTTTCAGCCAGCCTCGCTTGCACGATCAATGGCAGCCGGTCCGCCCATTGCGCGCCCTTGAGGAACTGGATCGACCGGTCGGAAGGCCTGATGACGATGTTCTGGCTGTCCAGCGCCTTGAGCGCCGACGGCTGGGCGATCAGGATCTGGCGGCGGCTGTGGGCACGCACATCGAGCGACGGCGCGGACAGTTCGAATGTGTCGAGCGGCGCCGGCTTGCCGCCCAGGGCCGCGCAGCCGGCGACCGCAAGCACCAGCAACGCTGCGGCGGACGATCTCAAACTACCCGCAACCACCCCGATCGACTTCACGCGTGATCCCCGCTGTCCCCGGATCTTACGATCAACCCGCATTTGCGGTTCATTTCTTGACGGTCGCGGCGGCCGAAGTCAACGCCGTGCCCTTCCATCGAACTGCCGGACCTCGCCGGCGCCGCCGGACAGAATGCGCTGCGGGTTGCGGCTCAGATCGGTCACCGCTTCCTCGATGCGATTGATCGAGCGCCGGCTGTCCTGCACCAGCCCCTCGACGTTCTGCAGGCCCTGGCCGGAGAAGCGCGACAGGTTGTCGACGATTGTGCCGAGGCGGGAGTTCAGCGTGTCGGCCACCTGCTTGAAGGATTTCAATGTCGCCCTGGCATCGGCCATGACACCGTTGGCCTCGCCGGAGCCAAGGAGATTGTCGACCTTGACCAGGATGCCGTCGACGCGCACCGAAGCGTCGTTGAGGCGCTGCGCGAGCTGGCGGGCGTCCTTGATGGTCTCGTTGATGTCGTCGGAACGGTTGGCGATCTTGTCGGTGACCTTGGCGATGTCGGACGCCGCCTTGTCGGCGTTGGCGCTGGCCTTCTGGATGTTGGCCAAAGCGGCCTTGACGTCGGCCGGATCGATGCCGTCGAGCACACCGTTGACCTTGGCCAATGTGCCTTGCGTCTGCTTGGCGAAATCGTTGATCGAGCCGACCGCCGTGTTGACGTTATCGATGACGGTGTCGAACTGCTTCGAGGTCTCTTTCAGGTTCGTCGTCACCGTGTCGATATTGGCCACGATGCTCTTGATCTGGTCCTTGTCGACGGAATTAAGCAGGCCTTCGGCTGCCTTCAGCGTGCTGTCGAGCCGGCCCGAGACATTCTTCAGCTGATCCGAAAGCGAGCTCACCGCCGACAGGAACTTGTCGATGCCGTCGGAATTCTTGGCCAGCGCGTCCGAGAAGGTCTCGACGTTCTTGACCGTCTGCGTCAGCGGACCGCGAACGTCCTTGGTGAAGCCTTCGAGCTCGCCAAGCACCTTGTCGGCGCGGGTGAAGATGTTCTGCGCCGTCTGCAAAAGGTTGGTGACCGCGGACGGATTGGCGACGATTTCGGCGACCTTGCCTTCCTTCTCCGCTTCGTCGAGCAGCCTGGTCTCTTTCGGATCGGCGCCCTTGAGCTCGATATTGGCCTGGCCGCTGAGGCCGGTCAGTCCGATATCGGCCTGCGTCGATTTGGTGATCGGCGTCCAACGGGCAATTTCGGTGTCGGCGATGGCGACGGTCGGATCGTCGCCGTCGATATAGACGTTCTTCACGTCACCCACCCTGACGCCGTTGAACAGCACAAGGCTGCCGCGGCTGAGGCCGGAAGCCGAGCCTGGGATGCGCACGCGCAGCATTGCCGTTTCACCCCTTTCGCCGATCGCCGCAGTCCAATAGACGAAAGCGAAGGCCGCCAGGATCGCACCCAGCGTGAAGATGCCGACAATAATGTAGTTGGCTCTTGTTTCCATCGCCCCACTTATGGCTATGCGCGCGCCGCAAGATCAAGTTGCCGGGCGCGTTTTCCGCGGAAATAGGATTTCACCCAAGGCTCCTCGCTCTTCAGCATGTCGTCGATCGTGCCCTCGACCAGCACCCTCTTCTTGCCGAGCACCGCCACGTGGTCGCAAGCGGTGAACAGCGTGTCGAGGTCGTGCGTGACCATGTAGACGGTCAGATCCATGGTGTCGCGCAGCTTGACGACGAGCTCGTCGAACTCGGCGGCGCTGATCGGGTCGAGCCCGGAGGTCGGCTCGTCGAGAAAGACGATGTCCGGATCGAGCGCCAGGGCGCGCGACAGCGCCGCGCGCTTGATCATGCCGCCGGACAGCTCGGACGGGAATTTCAGCGCGGCGTCGGGCGGCAACCCGACCAGCTCGATCTTGAGCAAGGCCAGCTCATCCATCAGCGCCTTGGGCAGGTCGAGATATTCACGCATCGGCACCTGCACGTTTTCCATCACCGTCAACGCCGAAAACAGCGCGCCGTGCTGGAAAAGGACGCCAAGCCGCATGTCGATGCGCAGGCGATCGGCGTCGCTGGCCTTGTCGACGTCGACGCCGAACAGGCTGATCGTCCCCGATTGCTTCGGCATCAGTCCCAATATGGTGCGTAACAGCACCGATTTGCCGGCGCCCGAAGCGCCGACGAAGCCGAGGATTTCCCCGCGCTTGATATCGAGCGAGAGTTTGTCGAGGATCACCTTGTCGCCGATGGCGACGGTGACATCGCGAACCGAAAGCACGACTTCGTCGTCATTCGTGTCCTGCGCTGCCGTGGCGCCGTTGCCGTTCGCCATCTCAGAACCCGATCGCTGCGTAGAACATGGCGAAAAGCCCGTCGAGTATGATGACGACGAAGATCGACTTCACTACCGACGCGGTCACGTGCAGGCCCAGCGATTCGGCGCTGCCGCCGACCTTCATGCCCTCGACCGACGCGATGATGCCGATGATCAGGGCCATGAACGGCGCCTTGATCAGGCCGGCGAAGATGGTGCTGAGGTCGATGGCGACGCGCAGCCTGTCGATGAACGCGGCCGGCGGGATATCGGAATAGAGCCAGGCGGCGACGATGCCGCCGCCAAGCGCGGCGAAATTGGCGATGATCGTGAGGCATGGCAGCCCGATCACCAGCGCGACGAGCCGAGGAAAGACCAGCACGCCGATCGGATTGAGGCCGATCACCTTCAGCGCGTCGACCTCCTCGCGCATTTTCATCGAGCCGATCTCGGCGGTGATCGCGCTCCCCGAACGGCCGGCGAGCATGATCGCCGTCATCAGCACGCCGAGCTCGCGCAGGATCAGCACGCCGACGAGGTCGACGACGAAGATGTTGGCGCCGAAATAGCTGAGCTGGTAGGCGCCCTGCTGGGCGACAATGGCGCCGACAATGGCCGACATCAGCACCACTACCGGTATCGCGCCGACGCCCATGCGATCGATCTGGTTGAAGATCGCGGCCGGGTTGACCGCGTGGCCGCGGCCGAGCTTCATCTGCGCGCCGCGGATCGTGGCGCCGAGGATGTTCATGGAGGCGAAGAAATCGTCGCGCATCTCGTAGACGCGCCGGCCAACCAGCTCCAGCGCGCGCAGGATGATGTTGGGCGGCCCGGCCGGACCCGATTCGGGCTCCCGTCGAACCGCATCGCCGACCGCGCCGAGCAGGATCGAAGCGATCTCGCTCTGCCCCTGCAAATGGACCTCGACGCCTTTCTTCTCGAAGGCGCTGGCCAACCGGTCGATAAGCCATGCGCCGGCGGTGTCCATCTTTTCGATGTGGGAAAGGTCGAGCATCAGCTGTTTTGCGCCGCTTCTCTGCTCGATCTTGCGCATGTCGGCATCGACCAGCGCCACGGTGCGCGTCGTCCACACGCCGGAAAAGGCGCAGCCCAGCACGCCCCCTTCCTCGCCCACGGCGATGCGAGGCCGGTGCTCGGCGTCCTTGGGCTCGCCGCTTGCGTCGCGTTTGCGGATGGTCAACATGGCGTCCTGTTTAGCGTGACCGGACTGGCGTGTCGATTTGCCGGCAGACCGGTGTCGCACAGCCGGAGAAGAAAATTATGGCGCGTGTCATTTCGGTCGAAATGGAGCGATTCCCGATCGCCGGCACCTTCACCATCTCACGCGGATCCAAAACCGAGGCCGAAGTCATCACCGTAACGATCGCTGACGGGGGACGTTCCGGGCGCGGCGAGTGCGTGCCTTACAAGCGTTATGGCGAGACCATGGAGGGGGTGCGCGCGGCTATCGAGGCCATGCGCGATCCGGTCGTCGCCGGCATCGACCGGACCGCCTTGCTCGCGGCCATGCCCGCGGGCGCCGCACGAAACGCCATCGACTGCGCCCTTTGGGACCTGGAGGCCAAGCTGACCGGGATGCCCGTGGCGGCGGCAATCGGGGCCCTTCCGACCAGGCCGCTGGAAACCGCCTACACGCTGTCGCTCGCCGCGCCGGACGCCATGGCGACGCAAGCGCGCGCCAATGCCGGGCGGCCCCTGCTCAAGGTCAAGATCGGCGGCGACGGCGACATGGCAAGGATCCACGCGGTGGCGGAAGCCGCTCCCGATAGCCGCATCATCCTGGATGCCAACGAGGGCTGGACCGACGAAAATGTCGAGGCGAACCTTGCCTTCGCCGCGCAGCACGGCGTCGCGCTTGTCGAACAGCCGCTGCCGGCGGGCGAGGACGACATCCTGCGCCGGATCGCGCATCCAGTGCCGGTCTGCGCCGACGAAAGCGTGCACGCGGCAAAGGACCTCGATGCGCTGGTCGGCCTCTACGACGCCGTCAACATCAAGCTCGACAAATCCGGAGGCCTGACCGAGGCGTTGAATTTGCGCGACCGCGCGCGCGAACTCGGCTTCGGCATCATGGTGGGCTGCATGGTCGGCACTTCGCTCGCCATGGCCCCGGCGGTGCTGCTCGCGCAGGACGCCGACTTCGTCGACCTCGACGGTCCGCTGCTGCTGGCACGGGATCGCGACCCCTGCCTCGTCTACCGGGGATCGCTGGTTTCACCCCCCGACAGGGTGCTTTGGGGCTGAACGGGAAGCCAGGCCTATCAGCACCATGCCGACGACCGCGATCGGGATCATCGCCCAGAAACCGTCGACGCCCAAACGGTCATAGAGCGGGCCTGAAGCGAGCGTCACCGCCGCCATGAAGAAGCCGTTGAAGAAATAGGCGATGCCTTGCGCGGCGCCCGTGCGCTCTTCGGAAACCGTTTCGCCGATCATCTTCTGCAGGCCGATCAACACCATCGCCACCGATACCGAATGCAGCGTCTGGACGCCGAAGAAGCCGGCGACGCCCAGGCCGAGCGGCCAGACCAGCGGAAAGGCGATCCAGCGCACGATCGAACCGATGCCGGCGATCACCATCACCCTGGCCACCGAGATGGAAGCAAAAATACGATTGAAAAACAGAAACATGCAGACTTCCGACACCACGCCCCAGGCCCATAGCAGGCCAACGACGGAATCGCCGATTCCGATCGATTTCCAGTAGATCGAGACGAAGCCGTAGAGGAAGGCATGGCTGGCGGTGATGATGCCGACGCCGAGCGTGAAATAGAGGAAATAGGCATTGAACAGGCTCGGCGCCTTATGCTGGATCTCGGTCGCCGACAGCGGCGAGGCTTTGCGCGGCCGCCCCATGCGCGGCGACAGCAGCGCCGCGACCAAGGCCGCGCCGAGCGCAATGAAGATGATGACCGGGACCGCCTGCGGACCCGTGGCCGCCAGGATGAATCCGCCCACGACATTGGCGCACAGATACGAGATCGAGCCCCATTTGCGCATTGCCGTGTAATTCGAGCCGAAACGGCGCACGCCCGAAAGCGCCAGCGAATCGGCCATCGGCGAATGCGGCGTCCAGACGATCGTCAAAAGCAGGGACACGGCGAGCACGACGGCATAGGTAGGCGGCAAGAAATAGCCGGCAGAGATGACCATGGAGGCTGCAACCACCGCGATATAGACATCGGCGCGATCCCGGGCCCGGTCGGCAAGCGCGGTCAGCATCGGCGTCGTCAACACGCGCAGGAACATCGGCGCGGCCAGGATGACCGCGATCTGCTCGGCATGAAAACCTTTCGCCTGCAGCCAGAGCGGAAAGTAAGGCAGATGCGTGCCTTGCGAGACGAACAAGGTCGCGAAGATCAGGCTCATGCGCAGTTCGAAATGACTCGGCTTGACAAGCTGTTCGGGCGATAGCGGCGGCAGCGACATGAATCGATCCAATTTCGCTGCATTCGACTCCCATGCAACGTGTCTCGATCCCTAACATGCGGCAAAGCGCGACGGAACCGGCTGGACCAATCGATCGAGGGCAAAGCTGTTGACGGAAGGGGCTGGGGAAGCGAGCGCGGCCAGCGTGAGCGCGAAGGCAATAGCCTGAACCGGGAAAAAGGCAGCCGCGCTCAAGCCGCCTGAGCCGCCCTGCCCTTCAGGTCGATGATGTCGATTGGCACCAGCGCTTCATTGCCGGCCGACGCCTCTGGCAGCACATGCGCCCAGGTCAGGATTTCCATGCGGCCGTCGAAATGCTCGACCACCGCCGTGCAGCTTTCCACCCAGTCGCCGGTGTTGATGTACTGCACATCGCCGTAATTCTCGATCGCGGCGTGATGGATGTGGCCGCAGATCACGCCGTCGACATGCGAGCGCCGCGCCTCTTCCGAAAGCACGGTCTGGAACGAGCCGATGAAGTTCACCGCCTTCTTCACCTTGACCTTGGCCCATGACGAGAACGACCAGTAAGGCAGGCCGAGCAGGTGGCGCAGCTTGGTCACCGCGCGGTTGATCAGCATCGCCGCGTCATAGGCATAGTCGCCGAGATAGGCCAGCCAGCGCTGGTTGTGCACCACCGTGTCGAACTGATCGCCATGGATGACCAGCAGGCGCCGGCCGTCGGCGGTCTCGTGGATGGCGCGGTCGGCGACGACGATGCCGCCGAAATGCACGCCCTGGAACTGGCGGGCGAATTCGTCGTGATTGCCGGCGATATAGGTGATCGAGGCGCCCTTGCGCGCCTTGCGCAGAAGCTTCTGCACAACGTCATTGTGGCTCTGCGGCCAGTGCCAGTTGCGCCGCAGCCGCCAGCCGTCGACGATATCGCCGACCAGATAGATGATCTCGGCGTCGTGATGACGCAGGAAGTCGATCAGGAAATCGGCCTTGGCCGCTTTCGAGCCGAGATGCACGTCGGAAATGAACAGGGCGCGGAAAGTGCGGGGCTCTGGGTCTGACATCACGATTTTACCCTTTGCTTTCGCGTGCCTATGCCCCGATTCATGCAACAACCGTATGACGGTTGCGGTTGGTCCAGCCCAAGCGCTAGCTTGCGCGCAACACAATCAGGAGAAAACCGTCATGGATCTCGGCATTCGCGGCAAGAAAGCCATCGTCTGCGCCTCGAGCAAGGGACTGGGGCGAGGCTGCGCCATGGCGCTTGCCGAAGCCGGCGTCGACCTCGTCGTCAACGGCCGCAACGCCGAACTCGTGGCCAAGACCGCCAAGGAGATCCGCGATCTATTCGGCGTCGATGTCATCGAAGTTGCCGGCGACGTGTCGAAGCCCGAGGTGCAGAAAGCGATGCTCGCCGCCTGCCCCAACCCCGACATCCTGGTCAACAACAATGGCGGCCCGCCGCTGCGCGATTTTCGCGAGCTCGACCGCAGCAAGATCCTTGAGGGCGTGACGCAGAACATGGTCACGCCGATCGAGCTCATCCAGGCGGTTATCGACGGTATGGCCAAGCGCGGCTTCGGCCGCATCATCAACATCACCTCGCTGTCGGTCTATGTGCCGATCCCCGGTCTCGACCTGTCGTCCGGCGCGCGCGCCGGCCTGACCTCATTCCTCGCCGGCGTGGCGCGCACGGTCATGGACCGCAACGTCACCATCAACAGCCTGCTGCCCGGCAAGCTCGACACCGACCGGCTGCGCGGCCCGCACGAGGCCGGCACTCCGGAAGATCCGGCCGCGGCCGCCGCGCGCAAGGCCCGCATCAGCGCCGACGTGCCGGCAAAACGTCTCGGCACGCCGGAGGAATTCGGCCAGGTCTGCGCCTTCCTATGCTCGGTCCATGCCGGCTATCTCACCGGCCAGAACATCCCGGTCGACGGCGGCCTCTACGTCAGCGCGTTCTGACCGCCGCCGATCAAAAGGCTTGAGACTCACAGCCCAACCGTCTGGAATCGTTTGAGTATTTTCGCTCCGGCATTGTGAAGGCCGCAGTCCGCTATTTGCCGTCGCGAAAACTCTCCGGCACATGCTAAAAGGCTCCCAAATCAGGAACAGAGGGAGGGCCGGATGGACGGCGAGAACAAGAAAACGGCCCGGTCGGACCTCGACGAGGCGGCCCTCTTCTTCCACAAGCACCCGACGCCGGGAAAGCTCGAGATCCAGGCGACGAAGCCGCTCGGCAACCAGCGCGACCTGGCGCTTGCCTATTCGCCGGGCGTGGCAGCGCCCTGCCTCGAGATCCGCGACGATCCCGCCACCGCCGCCGACTACACCGCTCGAGCCAACCTCGTCGGCGTCGTCTCCAACGGCTCCGCCGTGCTTGGGCTCGGCAATATCGGCCCGCTCGCCTCCAAGCCGGTCATGGAAGGCAAGGCGGTGCTGTTCAAGAAGTTCGCCGGCATCGACGTCTTCGACATCGAGATCGACGCGCCGGAGATCGAGCGGATGGTCGAGACGGTGGCGGCGCTCGAGCCGACCTTCGGCGGCATCAACCTCGAGGACATCAAGGCGCCTGAATGTTTCGAGGTCGAGGAGCGGCTGAAAGCCCGCATGGGCATTCCGGTCTTCCACGACGACCAGCACGGCACCGCGATCATCGTCGCAGCCGCGGTGCTCAACGGGCTGGAACTGGCCGGCAAGGCGATTTCCGACATCAAGATCGTCACGTCCGGCGCGGGTGCGGCGGCGCTCGCCTGCCTCAACCTTTTGGTCTCGCTCGGCGCCAGGGTGGAAAACATCTGGGTTACCGACCGTTTCGGCGTCGCTCATAAGGGTCGCGTCGAAGAGATGGATCGCTGGAAGGATCCCTATGTGAAGGATACCGAGGCGCGCACGCTGGCCGACGTCATCTCCGGCGCCGACGTCTTTCTCGGCCTTTCCGCCGCCGGGGTGCTGAAGCCGGAGTTGCTGCAGCACATGACGCCGAAACCGCTGATCCTGGCTTTGGCCAATCCCAATCCCGAGATCATGCCGGAAGTGGCGCGCGCCGCGCGGCCGGACGCCATGATCTGCACCGGGCGCTCGGATTTTCCCAATCAAGTCAACAACGTGCTGTGCTTTCCTTACATCTTCCGCGGCGCGCTCGATTGCGGCGCCAGCGCCATCAACGAGGAGATGAAGATGGCGGCCGTGCGGGCGATCGCCGCCCTTGCCCGCGAGGAGCCTTCGGATGTCGCGGCGCGCGCCTATTCCAGCGAGACGCCGATTTTCGGCCCCGATTTCCTGATCCCCTCGCCCTTCGATCCGCGCCTTATCCTGCGCATCGCGCCGGCGGTGGCGAAGGCTGCCTGCGACACCGGCGTCGCGACGCGGCCGATCGCCGATTTCACCGCCTATATCGACAAGCTCAACCGCTTCGTCTTCCGCTCCGGCCTGGTGATGAAGCCGGTGTTCTCCTCCGCCAAAACCTCGAGCGCCAAGCGCGTCATCTATGCCGACGGCGAGGACGAGCGCGTGCTGCGCGCCGCGCAAGTGGTGCTGGAGGAAGGAATCGCCGAACCGACCCTGATCGGCCGCCCGCATGTGGTCGAGGTCAGGCTGAAGCGTTATGGCCTGCGCATCCGTCCGGGCGTCGATTTCGCCCTGATCAATCCGGAGGACGATCCGCGCTACCGCCATTATGTCGACCTTTTGATCGAACTGGCCGGCCGGCGCGGCATAACGACGGAGGCCGCCCGCACCATGGTGCGCACCGACAACACGGTGATTGCGGCCCTGGCGCTGAAGCGCGGCGACGCGGACGCCATGGTCTGCGGCCTCGAAGGCCGCTTCGAACGGCATCTGCGCAATGTCGCGCTGATCATCGGGCCTCGCGCCGGCATCAAGGACCGCGACCTGTCGACGCTGTCGATGCTGATCTCGCAGCGCGGCATCATCTTCCTCACCGACACGCATGTCTCGGTCGATCCGACGGCGGAGGAGATCGCCGAGATGACGGTGCTGGCGGCGGAGGAAATCCAGCGCTTCGGCATCGAGCCGAAGGCAGCACTTCTGTCGCATTCGGATTTCGGCTCGCGCGATTCCCCGAGCGCGCTGAAGATGCGCCGCGCGGCGGAAATCCTCGGCCGCATCGCGCCCGGCTTGCAGTGCGACGGCGAGATGCATGCCGATACCGCATTGTCGGAGCATCTGCGCCAGCGCGTCTATCCGCATTCGCGGCTGAAGGGCGAAGCCAATCTTCTGGTCTTCCCGAACCTCGATTCGGCCAACATCACGCTGACGGCTTTGCGCGCCATGATGGACGCGCTGCATGTCGGGCCGATCCTGCTCGGCACCGACAAGCCCGCGCATATATTGACGCCGTCCGTAACCTCGCGCGGCGTCGTCAACATGACCGCGCTTGCGGTGGTCGAGGCGGCGCATAAGGCGCAGGCGCTTGTCGACCTGAATTGAGGCGACGCGCCAAAGCGCAATTGTGTCGAGTAGCAGACTAAGGGAACAGTTAACCACGAACGCGATAGTCTTCCGGCCACGGGCAATCGGGATTCCAGGCGAATGAAGGGGCTGAAGCTGACGCATCTTGCGACGCTGCTTGCAGCGCTTACAGGTTCAGCTGTCGCCGTCGCTGAAACCCAGGCCGCCTCTCGCACATGCCGGCACCTCAAAGCTGAACTCGCCACCGCCCGCGGTGGTGGCGGAGGCCCCGGCATCGTGCGCAAATACGACGATGCCATCCGGCGCCAGAGCGAGCAGCTTGCCAAGGCCCGCGGCCGGGCAAGCGACGCCGGTTGCGGCTTCACGCTGTTTTCGCGCAATGTCAGCCAATGCGCGGCGATCAACGCCTCGATTGAGCGCATGAACGCCAATCTGGACACCTTGCAGGCCAAGCGCGAGCGGCTGGCCGCCGGCGGCACGCGGCGCGACCGCAGCCGCATCCTGGCGGCGCTCGATGCCAATGGCTGCCGCGACGACGAGATCGCGCCGCGCCGCGCGCCGCTTCGGGAGGCGGCCCGCGACAATGGCGGCGGCAATCTGTTCGAGCAGCTTTTCGGCCGCCAGGACCAGCAGCTCGAAACGCCCGATGCCCCCGATATGCCGGACTCGGCGGAGGTGCCGCCTGATGATCCGAGCGTGCGCAACATCCGCCGTGTCATCAACCAGCCGGACGGCATGGATCTGCCCCGGCTGGGCGGCGAATTCCATACGATGTGCGTGCGCACCTGCGACGGCTATTTCTTCCCGATGTCGAATGCCGCTTCCATCGGTGACTTCGAGCGCGACCAGAAGAATTGCGAATCGAGCTGCCCAGGTACCGAGATGCAGGTCTTCTATTCGCGCGGAATGGACGACGACTCTGGCTCGATGACCTCGTCGGCGACAGGTCAATCCTATAGCGAGCTGCCGACCGCCTATCTCTACAAGCAGGCCAATTACTCGCGCCCGCCCACCTGCGGCTGCAACGCGCAGGCCGGCAATTTCACGATCATCGGCGGCAACCCGCCCGATCCCGAACAGTCGCAGCCGAACGGCGGGGCAGCGCCTTTCATTCCGAAGCCGGCGGTCAAACCCGATCCGGGCGCCGATCCGGAAACACTCGCCGATGCCGAAGGCAGGCTTGACCAGGACGCGATCAGGCGGCTGATCACCAAGGTGCCGGTGTCGCCGGTCTCGGCGCTGCCGCCCGATCAGCGCAAAGTCAGGGTCGTCGGGCCAGCGTTCCTTCCCGACCCATCAGCGGCAATAGATCTGAAAGCTCCGGCCCCGAAGTCCGCCCGGTAAGGGCCAACCTCAGCGGCATGAACAACGGCTTGCCCTTGCGGCCGGTGGCTTCCTTGATCTTGCCGGTCCAGTCTTTCCACACCGTGCCGTTCCACGGCTCCTCGGGGAGAACGTCGAACGCCTGATTGAGGAAATCGCGGTCTTCGCCGGAAAACTCGGCCGGTTCCTGCGGGCCTTCGCTCAGGATGCGCCACCACGCGACCGCGTCCGACAGGCGGTCGAGATTGCCGCGCACGGCAAGCCAGAACGGCTCGGCCTTGTCGCCGGAAATGCCCAGCACCATCAGCCGGTCGCGCGCTTCCTCGAACGACATGCGATGCATCAGTGTGCGGTTGAGCACGAAGAGCTCGTCCGGGTCGAATTTGGAGGCTGACTTGGACGTCGCCGCCGGGTCGAAATGGCCGGCAAGCTCGTTGAGATCATGCGCGGCGGTGACATTTTCCGACGTGCCGACAAGCACCGCCAGCGAAGCGACGGCTATCGGTTCGATGCCGTCCTCGCGCAGGCTTTCGATCGACAGCGCGCCGGTGCGCTTCGACAACCCCTCGCCCGACACTGTGGTGAGCAAATTGTGGTGGCCGAAGACCGGCGGCTCGGCGCCCAGCGCCTTGAAGATGGCGATCTGCACGCCGGTGTTGGTGACATGGTCGTCGCCGCGGATGACATGGCTGACACCCATCTCGATGTCGTCGACCACCGAGGGCAGCGTGTAGAGGTAGGTGCCGTCCTCGCGCACCAGGACAGGATCCGACAGTGAGGCGAGGTCGACCGTCTCCTCGCCGCGCACCAGGTCGTTCCAGCGTACCTCGGTGCGCTCCGGCTGCAGCGGGTCGTTGGTGTAGTTGGGCAGCAGGAAACGCCAATGCGGCCGGCGGCCATCCGACTGGTACTCGGCCACCTGCTCCGGCGTCAGCGTCAGCGCCTCGCGGCCATAGACCGGCGGCAGGCCGCGCGTGCGGCGCACCTTGCGGCGCAGGTCGAGCTCTTCCGGCGTCTCGTAGCAGGCATAAAGCACCCGCGCCGCCTTCAGCCGCTCGACCGCAGCGTCATAAATCTCGAAGCGGCGCGACTGGTATTCGGTGACATCCGGGAAGATGCCCAGCCAATGCAGGTCGTAAAGAATGGAATCGGCATATTCCTGCGTCGAGCGGGCAATGTCGGTGTCGTCGAAGCGCTGGATGAAACGGCCCTTGTTGTTCATGGCGAAAAGCCAGTTGAACAGCGCGGTCCGCGCATTGCCGATATGGATGCGGCCGGTCGGCGATGGGGCGAAACGTACGGTAACTGTCATGAGCGGGGCGTAGCGGATGCTTTTGGTGTTGACAAGGCGCGCCCCCGCGCGAACGCAACAGATAGTGCAAGCCAGCTAAAATGAAAAGCCATCGGCCCGACACGGTTGCCCGCCCGGCCGATCACCGCGTCAAGCGCCTGCAAAGCCGGGCTTCGCATGTCCCCGTTATCCACATATGTGACACACAAGATGTTGGGGTCATAAAAGCTACGCAAACGAATCCTTGACGGGTCGGAACGAGTCGCTTTTTATAGGCCATGCGCTCCTGTAGCGGGCGCGACCGGAGAGTTCTGAGGCCGGTCTTTTTCCCGGATTTTGTGCGTTTTGCCCGGATTTCCGCCTGTTCACGAGGCCGGCGGAAGCGTTGGGATCGTTAGGGCTTGGGTGGGCGAAAGGGAGAATTGTCGGCCTGGAAAAAATGATCTGTTAACACTATATTTAGTGTTTGCAGGCAGGCTCGACGCTAGATAGTGTGAACCTCCCTCTACGTAGGGAATCGACAAAAGTTTCAGTTCGAGGGGCCCGCGGGTCGGCCGGCAACCTGGGTAAGCGCCTGGAAAGGCGTTTGCTTGTCTGCATGGCGGCGCCTGCGACGAGGAGAGTGTCGGCGTCGCCCGCGATGCCGGCAAACGGCGGACTGCGCTTTTCGCCATGTAGGGCAGCAATCCCTTGGGAAAAGCGCTATATATAGACACAAAGGAACGGGACCAATGCGCATCGAGCGTCGCTTCACCAAGCCAGATCAGTCTGCCTATGCGGAGATTGAATTCCGCAAGGCTTTGTCGGAGATCAAGAATCCCGACGGCTCGGTGGTGTTCCGCCTGGACAATATCGATGTGCCGGCGCAGTTCAGCCAGGTCGCGGCCGACATCCTGGCGCAAAAGTATTTCCGCAAGGCCGGCGTGCCGGCACGCCTGAAGAAGGTTGAGGAGAACGACGTCCCCTCCTTTCTGTGGCGTTCGGTTGCCGACGAGGCCGAGCTCGCCAAGCTGCCCGAGGCCGAGCGCTATGGTTCGGAAACCGACGCCCGCCAGGTTTTCGATCGCCTCGCCGGCACATGGACCTACTGGGGATACAAGGGCGGCTACTTCAAATCCGAGGATGACGCTCGCGCCTTCCGCGACGAGCTCGCCTATATGCTCGCCACCCAGCGCGTCGCGCCGAACTCGCCGCAATGGTTCAACACCGGCCTGCACTGGGCCTATGGCATTGACGGCCCGAGTCAGGGCCACTTCTATGTCGACCCCTTTACCGGCAAGCTGACCAAGTCGAAGTCCTCCTACGAGCACCCGCAGCCGCATGCCTGCTTCATCCAGGGCGTGCAGGACGACCTCGTCAACGAGGGCGGCATCATGGACCTGTGGGTGCGTGAAGCGCGCCTGTTCAAATACGGCTCCGGCACCGGCTCGAACTTCTCGATGCTGCGCGGTGAGGGCGAAAAACTTTCCGGCGGCGGCCGCTCGTCCGGCCTGATGAGCTTCCTCAAGATCGGCGACCGCGCGGCGGGCGCCATCAAGTCGGGCGGCACGACGCGCCGCGCGGCGAAAATGGTCATTGTCGACGCCGACCACCCGGATATCGAGGACTTCATCGACTGGAAGGTCAATGAGGAGCAGAAGGTCGCCTCGCTGGTGACCGGCTCCAAGATCGTCAAGAAGCATCTCGAAGCCATCATGAAGGCCTGCGTCAATTGCGAAGGCCATGACGACGCCTGCTTCGACCCGGCGCTGAATACCGCGCTGAAGCGCGAGATCAAGGCGGCCAAGAAGGACGCCGTGCCGGAGAACTACATCTACCGCGTCATCCAGTTCGCGCGCCAGGGCTACACCTCGATGTCGTTCAAGACCTACGACACCGACTGGGATTCGGACGCCTATCTCACCGTCTCCGGCCAGAACTCCAACAATTCGGTGTCGCTGAAGGACAACTTCCTGCGCGCCGTCGAGGCGGATGGCGACTGGCAGCTCACCGCCCGCAAGGACGGCAAGGTGCTGAAGACGCTGAAGGCGCGCGACCTGTGGGAAAAGATCGGCTACGCCGCCTGGGCTTCCGCCGATCCGGGCCTGCACTTCAACACGACGATGAACGACTGGCACACCTGCGCCTCCGCCGGTGCGATCCGGGCTTCCAACCCGTGCTCGGAATACATGTTCCTCGACGACACGGCCTGCAACCTCGCCTCGATCAACCTTTTGCCCTACCGCCGCGAAGACGGCACGATCGACATCGCCGCTTACGAGCATACCGTTCGGCTGTGGACCGTCGTGCTCGAAATCTCGGTGATGATGGCGCAGTTCCCGTCCAAGGAGATCGCCAAGCTCTCCTACGACTACCGCACGCTCGGCCTCGGCTACGCCAATATCGGCGGCCTGCTGATGACCTCGGGCATTCCTTACGACTCCGACGAGGGCCGCGCCATCTGCGCCGCGCTCACCGCCATCATGACCGGCGTCGCCTACTCGACCTCGGCCGAAATGGCCGCCGAGCTCGGCGCCTTCCCGGACTATGACCGCAACGCCCAGAACATGCTGCGCGTCATGCGCAATCACCGCCGCGCCGCTTACGGCGACAAGGACGGCTACGAGAAGCTCGCCGTCAACCCGGTGCCGCTGGTCGCCTCCGACCTGAAGCAGCAGGCTTTGGCCGAGCATGCCCGCGCCGCCTGGGACCGCGCCATCGAGCTCGGCGAGGAACATGGCTACCGCAATGCGCAGGCAACCGTCATCGCGCCGACTGGCACGATCGGCCTCGTCATGGATTGCGACACAACCGGCATCGAGCCCGACTTCGCGCTGGTGAAGTTCAAGAAGCTCGCCGGCGGCGGCTACTTCAAGATCATCAACCGCGCCGTGCCGGAAGCGCTGCGCACGCTGGGCTATTCCGAGAGCCAGATCGCCGAGATCGAGGCCTATGCCGTCGGCCACGGCAACCTCAACCAGGCGCCCGGCATCAACCCCTCCTCGCTGAAGGCCAAGGGTTTTAGCGACGAAAAGATCGCGGCGCTGAATGCGGCGCTGAAGTCGGCCTTCGACATCAAGTTCGTGTTCAACCAGTGGACGCTCGGCGCCGACTGGGTGAAGGAGACGCTCGGCTTCACCGACGAGCAGCTCGGCGACATCTCCTTCGAGATGCTGCCGGCTCTCGGCTTCTCGAAGAAGGACATCGACGCCGCCAACATCCATGTCTGCGGTGCGATGACCTTGGAAGGCGCGCCCTTCCTCAAGGCCGAGCACCTGCCGGTGTTCGACTGCGCCAGCCCCTGCGGCAAGATCGGCAAGCGCTCGCTCTCGATCAACAGCCACATCCTGATGATGGCGGCAGCGCAGCCCTTCATCTCGGGCGCCATCTCCAAGACCATCAACATGCCGAACGAGGCGACGGTCGAGGACGCCAAGAACGCCTACATGCTGTCCTGGAAGCTGGCGCTGAAGGCCAACGCGCTTTATCGCGACGGCTCCAAGCTGTCGCAGCCGCTCAACGCCTCGCTGCTCGCCGATGGCGAGGAGGACGAGGACGAGGCGGTCGAGCAGCTGATCGCGGCGCCCGCCGCGCAGCGCGCCGTGCAGGTGACGGAAAAGATCGTCGAGCGCGTGATCGAGCGGCTCTACCGCGACCGCGAGAAACTGCCGAACCGCCGCAAGGGCTACACCCAGAAGGCCGTCGTCGGCGGCCACAAGGTGTATCTCAGGACGGGCGAATTCGACGACGGCCGCCTGGGCGAGATCTTCATCGACATGCACAAGGAGGGCGCCGCCTTCCGCGCGATGATGAACAACTTCGCCATCGCCATCTCGCTCGGCCTGCAATATGGCGTGCCGCTCGACGAATATGTCGAGGCCTTCACCTTCACCAAGTTCGAGCCGGCCGGCATGGTGCAGGGCAACGACGCGATCAAGAACGCGACGTCGATCCTCGACTATGTGTTCCGCGAGCTCGCCGTCTCCTATCTCGGCCGCCACGACCTCGCCCATGTCGACCAGTCGGATTTCGACAAGACGGCGCTCGGCCGCGGCATCACCGAAGGCAAGGCGACGCCCTTCTCCAAGGGCCTCTATCGCGGCGCCTCGCCGGTGAAGCTGGTGTCCGCTGCTGGTTCAGACCCGAAGGGTTTCGGCGGCTCGGGGCCGTCGACCGCCCCAGCCCGCGCTGCGCCCACCGCCTTCTCAGGCTCGAACGTGCTGGCGCTGAAGCCGGCAAGCGACGAGGCCATCGCCTACAAGCGCGACTATGAGGAGCGCGCCAGGGAACTGGCCGAGGATATGGTGGAAGAAGAAGCCGAGGCCGCCGGCGGCGCCGAAGCGCTGTTCACCGACGCCGCCGCCAACGAGGCGGCCGAGGCGAAGAAGCTCGCCGCGACAAGGCGCCAGCAATCGCTTCTCCAGGGCTACACCGGCAACGAATGCTCCGAGTGCCACAACTTCACCATGGTGCGGAACGGCACCTGCGAGAAGTGCGACACGTGCGGAAGCACGAGCGGGTGCAGCTGAAAAGCTTCGCGAAATTCCTTCTACGGCTAATTAGTCCCGCGCTCAGGGCGCAGGACTTTCATTGGAAATGGACTCGACGCGATATCAGATCTTTTTCAAGCTCAAGGCTTCAGATTGGAGAACGAGCGACGAATGGTTATGCAGACTTTGCTGGAGTTGGATTGCATTCCATCCAGTATGGAGTTCTGCTTCGGACGAAGACACTTTTGAATCTATCACACTGTTATCGACGGTCGCGACGGGTAAGCCGGTGCTTGGTTCCTGATTAACCGGCCTTGCTACGCAAGCGTTGCCGGAACTGGCAAAGCCTTTTCGTTCGCCAGTTCACTGAGCCGCAGCCAAGTCGCACGGTCGACCAGCACGCCAGTTTCGGACCGTCGCATTTTTTCAAGTTTTTCGGGATCGCCCGGCGCCATAACTTGGCCGCCGGCGACGCTCTCACAAGCACGAAGCTTAGTGACGAGACTTGAAGCGACTTCCAGCAGCGGTGCCATACCGCGAAAGCGTGCTCCGTCCAGCACCAAGAAAAAGTGACCTAATGGGCTGGGCTGGCCCCTGCTGACATCATTTAAAGCCGGCAAGGTAACGGCTGCAGCGCTGCCCGTGAACATCGTGCATAGCAACTCAACCATTGTTGCCAGTCCGGCGCCTTTGTATCCATATTCGACCCCTCCCAGCGGTAGTAGGGATACCGCACGATGCGGATCGGTCGTCATCCGCCCCTCTTGATCAACCGCGACGTCCTCTGGCAATTGAGTGCCGGTATCGCGCCTGAGGTATATCCGGTTGAGAGGGATAGAGCTTGTCGCCGTGTCCAGCAGCACGGGTTCTTCGCGTTCAAGCGGAACCGCGAAGGCAATCGGATTCGTTCCATGGAAAGGCTCTCGTCCGGAATGCGCGACAACACCTGGACCGGATTGCGTGAAACCGAAGGTTACGAAACCCTGGGACGCACCATGGAGAGCGTATGTCCCTGTGGCGCCATGGTGTGACGTGCGGTGGACGGCAACGGCTCCAATACCGGTCTCTTTCGCGAGCACGATCGCTTCATTAACCGCGCGGTAGCTAGCGACATGACCGAACCCACCGTCTGCATCCACAACGCCCAAGCCTGGCGCGACTTTCGAGTATTTGATATTGGCGGACGTATTCAGTCGCCCACCCTTGATCCACTGAACATAAAGCGGGAGGAGACGCACACCGTGGGTATCAACACCGCGAAGCGATGCTTCCGACAGTGCCCGGGCACAGGCCGCGGCAGCGGACTCCGAAGCACCATGGCTTTGCAAAACAAGGCTGCAGAATGCCTCTAAGGCTGCGTGACGAATTTGGACATTTTCGAAGGTTTCCATATTACAAACCCAGTCTTTGTTCCAGTCATCGTCGGCGATCAAACAGATTTCAGCAAAGATAAGCGGCGAACAACGGACGGCGCCGTCGCCGATCGCACGGATGAAACCGTCGGCCCACCAACGGAGCCTACTATATGTGAACGGAAATAGCGCAATGCTTTATGCTGTGATCATCGAAAAAGCCGGAAATAACTTTTCCGCATATGTGCCCGACCTGCCAGGCTGCATCGCTACCGGAGCGACGGTAGCTGAAGTGGAAACCGAAATCCGTGATGCGATCCGCTTCCACATCGAAAGTCTGCGTGCCGACGGACTGGGTGTGCCGAAAGGCGTCAGCCTGGCCGAGTATGTAGAGGCATAGCTGCCGCCAGCCACGCCGACCCTGGGTAAGGCCTCGCTGCCAAACGCACCCATTGACCGACAATGATCGACCACATCACCATCGAAGTGAACGACTTCGAGAAGAGCAAGCTCTTCTACGAAAAGGCCTTTTCGCCGTTGGGATATCGCCTGTCCTTCGGCAAGGAAGGCGTGTTCTGGGCCTTCGATGTCGGCAATGGCTGCCTGTTCGAGATCCAGAGCACGGGCGAGAAGCCGCCGCTCACCCATCTGCATGTCGCCTTCCGGGTGAAGAGCAAGACGGAGGTGGATGCGTTCTACCGCTCGGCGCTCGAAGCGGGCGCGGCGGACAATGGCGCGCCCGGGCCGCGTCCGGATTATGCGGAGCATTACTACGCCTGCTTCGTGCTCGATCCCGATGGTTATAATATCGAGGCGATGATCAACGGGGGGGTAGGTGGCGGCAAAACCTCCGCTTCGTCATTCCAGGGCGGAGCAAGGAGCGAAGCGACGCGCGCAGACCCTGGAATCCATTCCGTGACTCTGAAGCGTTGCAGCGGGTTCAGAATTCTGCACGGTTGCGCGCTGCGCGGAGGTCACGGAATGGATCCTCGGGTCAAGCCCAGGGACAAGCCCGAGGATGACGACCTGCGCGAGCCGAGGCGTGAGCGCCCTTTCCTTCTCCCCTTTGTGGGAGAAGGTGGATCGGCGCGCAGCGCCGAGACGGATGAGGGGTGTTCCAGCGGAGTGAGACGCTGGCGATCATCAGTCGTTTGCGAAGGTCTGCGTTCCCTGGAGCACCCCTCATCCGGCCGCTTCGCGGCCACCTTCTCCCACAAGGGGAGAAGGAAAAAGCGCCCCTCAATCCGCGTCGGCTATCATCTGCCCGCCGCCCAGCCAGGCGCGCCATTGGCGCTCGTCGCCATGGAAGACGTTGAGGTCGATGCGGCCGCTGACGCCATGCGACAGGCCGGAGCCGGAATACTGCCAAAACAGCCACCTGCGGCCCGGATAAACCTTTGACGGGTGCGCGGCCACGGCGCGCAGCCAGAACGGGTAGTCCTGGAAGGCGCCGCGCAGGTTGTCGCGATAGAAGTCGGGGCTGGTGTAGATGATGGGCCGCTGGCCATAGTGGCGCTCCAGCCTGTCCATGAACACCTGCATTTTTTCCAGCACCTTCTCGCGCGAGGGCCGCCGCTTGCAGGAGGACTCGCCGTTCCACTCGACGTCGATGACCGGCGGCAGCGCGCCGTCGACCTTCGGCACGTTGCGGATGAACCAGTCGGCCTGCTCGCCGGCGGTGCGGCACCAGTAGAAGAAATGATAGGCGCCGCGCTTCAGCCCGGCGGCATCGGCGTTGCGCCAGTTCTTCATGAACATCGGGTCGAGATGGTCGCCGCCATCGGTCGCCTTGATATAGGCGAAGTTGGCGCCCTGGGCGCGTAGCTTCTGCCAGTTGATGTTGCCCTGCCAGCGCGAGACGTCGACGCCGTGCACGGCCAGGTGGCGAGGCGAGGAGCGGCCGAAATTGATCGGCTTGGCGTCGCGGAACGCATAGCGGGTGACCGGACCGGCGAGCATCGCAGGCGCGGCACGCGACAGCCGCTTCGGCGGCGAGACGAGCGCTGCCTCCTGCACCGGCGGCTCGACGCTGTCCGGGAGGTCCGTCGCCGGGAAGTTCACCGTCTCCTCCTCGGCAAGGCCGAAGGGGCGCGAATCTTCATCGCCGGCACGAGCGTTCTCGTCGTCGGGGATCGCATTGTTTTCGTCGAGCAACGGCGCCGGCGGCTTGATGCGCGCGGCGCCCGACATCGACGCGGTCTCGACGGTTCTTTCGGTGACGGCTGTCCTCACGCCCTTCGACACCGGCGCGCTTGGCCGCACAACCGAGCTCGTCGTCTCGTTGGACGGCATCTGCAAGGCATCGACGCCGGACGTGGACGAGCAGCCGGCAAGGCAAAGCGATGCGAGCACGAAACTGACGACGCCAAAATTCCGCATCTTTGACCTGTACGCAAAACAAAACAGACCGAAGGCAGGAACAGCGCCGCCGGAAACCCCATTCCTAATGAGAAATTACCAACAAAGTTTGAATCAAAATTTACCTTTGGCGCGACCGGATGATTCGGGATGGCGCCGAAACGAGCTTCGTGGCTAGCGCCTGAACACGCCGATCATCGGCCCCAGATTCCAGAAATCGTCGTTGCGGCCGATCCCGGGCGCATAGAGGCTCGAGATCGAGCCATCGAGGAAGAGCGCGTTCGGGCAGCCGAGCCGGTCGCGGAACAGCCGCGCGAATTCGTGGAAAGTCACGACATCGTTCGAGATCGCGAAGACCGCGACCCCGTCGGCGCGCACGCCGACGCCATCGCGGATCTTGCGCGAGGTGCCGTCGTAACGGAATTTCGGATGCAGCTTGCCGTCGATGACCAGCATCGGCCCGGACTGCGTGGCATAGTCGACGCGCGGCGGACGCTTGAGATAATCCCTGGTCGCACGCACGCCGGCCCTGCCGGCGCTGAGATAGAAGATGCCGTTGGGCTGCATGGAGAAATTGCCGGTGCCCGATCCCGTCTTCGCCGGCGTGAACTGCTCGCCGCGCTCGACATAGAGGCCGACCGGCGCAAGGTTCGGATGATACATGCCAGCATTGATGCCGAAGAGCATGGTGCGCCCCGTCGCCTGCTGCGCGCTGCGCAGATTGTGCAGCGATCGGTAGAGATCGCCGTCCTTGTTCTTCCAGAACAGCTCGATGGAAAAGTGCTTGGGATCGGTTTCGCAGACCAGATAGGTCGCGTTCTCAAAAACCTGGTTGCGGCACGGCGGCAGCGCCGCCAGCCATTGGCCGAAGCCCATGCCGGCGCCAATTGCCGCCGGCACCGCCGATTTCACCAGCGTCGCCAGCAACGGCACCGATTGCAGCAGCGTCACAAGATCCATCAGCGCACCCGGGCGTCGGCGTCGATTTAGCGGAGTGGGCCGAGACCTCTAGACAAGCCAGCCGGTCGCAACGCCGATCAGCAGCACCACGCCGAGCAGGCCGCGATAGATGACGAACGGCCAGGCGGAGAAGCGCTCGAGCACGCGCATCAGCCCCCATATCGCGAAGAAAGCCGAGATCGAGGCGACGACAAGGCCGACGGCCAGGATCGACCAGCCATGCGCATCGAGATGCACCTTGTGCAGTTCATAGAGCTCCTTGAGGCCGGCCAGCGCGATGGCCGGCAGGCCGAGCAGGAAGGACAGGCGCGCCGCCTCCGGCCGGGCGAAGCCCAGCCCCATCGCCGCCGTCAGCGTCGAGCCCGAGCGCGAGACGCCGGGAATAAGCGCGCCGACCTGGGCGACGCCCACCAGCAGCGCGTCGAGGATCGATGCCTGGCGCAGCACGAGCTTGTGGCTGGCGAAGATCTCGGCGAGCGCCAAAAGGATCGCCATGGCGATACAGGCCCAGCCGATGACGGCCAGCCCCCGCAGCGGCGAATTGCAGGCGTTGAGCACGCCCGAAAGCGCGAGGCCCACAATGACGATCGGGACGGTGGCAAGGACGATGCTGATCGCCAGGCGGAAATAGCGGTCGCCGAAATCGCGGCGCGAGATCGCCGCAACCGAACCGAACAGCACGTCCCTGACATCGCTCCAGAAATAGCTGACCACCGCCGCCAGCGCCGCCAGTTGCATGGCGGCGGAGAAGGCCGAGCCGGGGTCCTGCCAGCCGAGAACGGCCGGCACGATGCGCATATGCGCCGTGGACGAGATCGGCAGCAATTCGGTGATGCCTTGCACGATGCCGAGAAATGCCACCTTGGCATAACCCAGGCCGACAAAGCCGGTATCCAGTCCTTGAGTGCAGACGTCGGTCATCCCGGTCCTTTCCTCGTGCCCCAATCATTTTGGGGGCAAAAAGTGAATCGTCATTCGAAAAGCCTGGAGGACAGGCTTAGCCTCACGATAGCGTGATTCCAACTCACGGATTTGTAAGGTGCCGCTAATCTTGCTTGACAATGGCCGCCTCCACATTATCATTCGCTAATCTTACACTGTAAGGCAAATTGGAGGAGCATCACGATGTCGACAGCCGCCCTCTCGGAACTGCAACCAGCGGTGCCGCCGCAAACGCACGTCCCGGACATCGCGATCGAGGTGGTGTCGCGCGATTTCAGCCGCGCCATCGAACGCGCCGACGTCGCCGCCTGGCTCGACCTCTACGGAGCGGCGCCGGCGGACTTCGCGGCGCAGCACGGGCTTTCGATCGCAAGCGACGGCGACCTTGTGTGGACCACCTGCACGACGATCCCGTTCATTCATTTCAACTGCGTGAAGAATATCGGCGTCGATGGGCCGGCGACGGAAGAACAGGTCGACGCGCTGCTCGCGCACTACCGCGCGGCCGGCGTCATGCGGCCTTGGTTCTATACCAACCCGCATACCGAGCCGTCGCGGCTGAGATGCTGGCTGGAAGCGCGCGGGATGCAGCAGCAAGGCGGCTGGGAGCGCATCTATCGCGACGCGACATCGCTGCCGGACGAACCGCTTTTCACGGGCGACCCGCTGATCCCGGTTGACGATCTGATGGTCGAGGAGGTCACGCCCAGGACAGCCTCGGAATGGGCATCTTTCATCGATGCCAAATACAGGCTCCCTACCTCGCCCTGGCTGATGGCGCTTGTCGGCCGCAAGGGCTGGCATCATTACATGCTGAAACGCAGGGGCGCGGTCGCCGCCGTGCGCTCGTTCTTCATCTCAGACGGGGCCGCCTGGAGCGGCATCGACGCGCCGGTGCCGGGCATCATGGCGCCGAGCTTCGATCTTGACGCCATGCTTGGCGAAAGGCTGGTCCGCGACGGCATAGCCGCCGGCGCGAAACTGTTTGTCGCCGATATCGAGGCGCCGCGCCCCGACCGCGACGGGCCGGCCTATCGCAACTACGACCGGCTCGGCTTCAAGCTCGCCTATTTGCGTAGCCATTACAGTTACTTGCCCGCGAATTCGAGCTGACCAATTTCCCTGGAGTTGCCTCAGCGGTACAACCACTGCTTCAGGCAGCCTCTTGCCACCACATGCGCTGGCGGCACCGAAGCCTGATCGATGCGGGAATCCTCGCTCGCCCTCTCGCGAGCCTTTTCCAGAAGCAGGCGAAGCTCGGCCGGGCGCACGCGGTCGCGCGCCATCACGAGTTGGACCATCGGGTCGTTCAAAAGCTCGTCCAGGGTGTTGATGCTCTCGCTCATCCGTCGCCTCCTCGATGCCTTCCCGCACGGCGCTTAGATAGGCAGCCAATGATGGCCCGCCAATGACGCTTTGCCGGCTATCTCGTGAATCGAAGATGAAATTTTTGTGCAGTTTTTCCTTCTCCCCGTGTGGGCCCCGTGTGGGAGAAGGTGGCCGCGAAGCGGCCGGATGAGGGGTGCTCCAGGGAAAGCCAACGTCTCACTCCGCTGGAACACCCCTCTTCCGTCTCGGCGCTACGCGCCGATCCACCTTCTCCCACAAGGGGAGAAGGAAAATCCTACGCCGGCGGCGCGCCTTCATATTGCGGCAGGCCATCGTCGAGCATCACCCAGGGCTGCTTCGAGGCGGTCCAGAAATGCATGTCCGGCTTGAACAGGGACGGGTCGTCGAGCGATCCGGAGGTGACGCCGAGAATGCCCCTGGAATCGCGGCGCGAGAACAAAGTCGTGCCGCAAACCGGACAGAAGCCGCGCTTGAGGTCTGGCGTGGAATTGATCGTCGCCACCGGTCCTTCGATCGTCACGTCGTCGATGCGGAACAGGAGCCGAGCATTGAAGGCGGCGCCGATCGCTCTCTGGCAGATGCGGCAATGGCAGACGCGTTCGTTAATCGGCTCGGCCTCGGCCCTGTAGCGCACCGCGCCGCAAAGGCATCCGCCTTCATACTTGGTCATTGTAAGGATCCTGTTCGCGGAATGTCGGGACGCTCTAGCCGCCCGTACGGCCGCGTCAATCAAAAAGCTTTGATGGAAGGCGATCGCTAACGCTGATGGGCCCGACGGGAACGAGAAATCAGTGGCGCTTGGCCTGCACGAGATAAGCGTCGATCATGGTCTCGCCGAGCCATTTCGCGGCTTCGAGCCGGTGCAACCCTTCGACCAGAACGTGGCGCTTTCCGTCGTGCCGCACCTGGATCGGCGTCTTCATGCCGTTTTCGAGAATATCCTCGGCAAGATGGCGCACCGTCTCGGGATGCAGCGTCTTGCGGCGTGCCGTCGGCACGTAGATGTCATCGACCTTGACCTTTTGCACACGCAGCATGTCGGCTCCCTGTGGGAAATCTTGCGCCAGGGTCTGTCGAGATTCAGGTCAGGCCGAGCCGAGAAAGGCGGTTCCCGAGAACCGGAGCGGAGCGTACTTAAAGTACGTGAGCACCGGAAGCGCAGGGAACTGCCATCCGCAGGCCGGTCTCACCTGAATATCGGTAGACCCGAGGATGAAGTAACTCGTTTGCCGGACATCGCCAAGCGCCCCTGGCCCGATGCTTTCCATTTGACGCTTGGCCGGCCAATGGTCTCAATGACGGCCTCGTGATTTCAGGTGTTCCTTGACGCAACTGCCCAGTGAATTCCCCGATTTCGGGCTGACGCCCGAACAGCGCCGCGAGGCGGTGCGCGGCCACTATTACGAATGGCCGGGAATGGATGGCTCAAGCGGCGAGATCTGGTGCTACAGCGACCGGTTTTCCTATCGTCCGGGCGAGACGGTAACGCTCTTCGTCAGCGCGTCGACGCCGCAATTCAGCCTTGCCGTCATTCGCGACGGCGACGGCGAAACAAAAGTCTTCGAGGGAGCGGGCCTGTCGGCGCGCTGGCAAGATACGCCCGACCAATGCTCTGTCGAAGGCTGCGGCTGGGAGGCCTCGTTCGAATTCCGCGTCGGCGACGACTGGCCGTCCGGCGCCTACCGCGCGACCCTCTCGGCCGAAGGCCGCGACGGCACGCCGATCCATAGCCACCATCTCTTCATTGTCACACCCCTGCCCGGCCGAAAAGCGGGCCGCCTGCTGCAGGTCGCCGCTACCGGCACCTGGCTCGCTTACAACACATGGGGCGGCTCGAACCACTATCAGGGCATCACCGGTCCGAACCGCGATCAATACGCCACGACAGTGTCGATTGAGCGCCCCTGGTGCCGCGGCTTCGTCGTGCTGCCCAAGGATGCGCCACGCGTGCCGCTGGAAGTAACGGTGCCGCCGAAGACGGTGCCACGCTATCCGCATATGGAATGGGCCTTCGCCACTGGACATTCGAAGAAATATGCATCTTCGGGCTGGGCGAGCTATGACAGCCATTTCTTCCGCTTCGCCGAGCGCACCGGCTATCAGGTCGATCTCGCCAGCCAGCACGAATTGCATTTCTCGCCCGAAATCCTCGACGACTATGACTGTGTCGTCTTCGTCGGCCACGACGAATACTGGACCTGGGAGATGCGCGACGCCGTCGACACCTATGTCGAGCGCGGCGGACATGCGGCGCGCTTCGCCGGCAATTTCATGTGGCAGACGAGGCTGGAGGACCAAGGCCGCCGCCAGGTCTGCTACAAATACAAGGCACGCGCGGAAGACCCCGCCTATCGCGGCGGCGACGTCACCCGCGCCACCAATTCCTGGGAAGCGCCCGAGATCGGCCGTCCCGGCAGCGCCACCTTCGGCCTCAATGCGACCAGAGGCGTCTATGCCGGCTGGGGCGGCTGCGCGCCGCGCGGCGTGCGCGGCTTCCCGGTCTACCGTCCCGAGCACTGGGCCTTCGCCGGCACCGGCATCTATTATGGCGACCTGCTCGGCGCCGACAGCCATGTCTATGGCTATGAGGTCGACGGGCTCGACTTCGAGATCCGCGGCGGCCTGCCTTACCCGACCGCGACCAGCGGCGCGCCGGACGGCTTGCAGGTGCTGGCCGTCGGCATGGCAAGCCAAGTCGAGGAAAGCGCCGACATCCCGATCGAGGACCAGTTCCTCGCCGACGAGGATGGCCGCTTCACCGCCGAAACGTTGTTCGGCGAGGCCAGCGACGCCAATCTCGACAAGGTCAAACGCGGCAACGGCATGATCGTCAATTTCCCTCGCGGCAAAGGCGAGGTATTCCATGCCGGAAGCTGCGAATGGGTCGCCGGCCTGCTAAGGCAGGACGCGATGGTCGAACGCGTGACCAAAAATGTTCTCGACCGCTATCTCGGAAAGTCCTGACATGTCGAAACCGGAAGTCCAGCCCGCAGCAGAGGCCGATGCGCGGCCGCCGTCGCATCTGTTCTACCTCTCCAGCCTGCGCCGGCCGCTGGTCGACCGCGCCGAGGGTATCTATTTCTGGACGAAGGACGGCCGCCGCTTCATCGACGGCTCGAGCGGGCCGATGGTCGCCAATATCGGCCATTCCAACCGCAACGTGCTCGACGCCATGAAGCGGCAGATGGACAAGACCACCTTCGCCTATCGGTTGCATTTTGAGAACGAGCCCGCCGAAGAGCTGGCGCGCGCGCTGGCCGGCAAGCTGCCCGAAGGCACGGACCGCATCTTCTTCGTTTCCGGCGGCTCGGAAGCGACCGAATCCTGCATCAAGCTCGCCCGCCAATGGGCGGTCGCCACCGGCCAGCCGAAGCGCTGGAAGGTGATCGCCCGCTTCCCCTCCTATCATGGCGGCACGCTGGGCTCGCTTTCCGTCACCGGCGACGACGCGCTCGCCGAAACCTTCACGCCGATGATGCGGGTCATGCCGACAGTGCCTGCGCCCACAGCCTGGCGCGACCGCGACAACCTTTCGTTGGAACAGCGCGGTATCCGCTACGCCGATATGCTGGAGGAGAAGATTCTCGCAGAAGGCCCGGAAAGCGTTTTGGCCTTCATCATGGAGCCGGTCGGCGGTGCTGCGACCGCAGCCCTTGTCGCGCCCGACAGCTACTATCCGCGCATCCGCGAAATCTGCGACCGCTACGGCATTCTTCTGATTCATGACGAAGTGATGAGCGGCGCCGGCAGGACTGGCAAGTTCCTCGGCGGCGACCACTGGAACTGCAGGCCCGACATCGTCGCCCTTTCGAAGGGCCTGGGCTCGGGCTATGCGCCGCTCGGCGCCCTCGCCGCGCCGATGCGCCTGGTCGAGCCGCTGCTGGCCTCCGGCGGCTTCCAACACGGCCATACCTATGCCGGCAATCCGCTCGCCTGCGCCGCCGGACTCGCCGTGCTCGGCGAGATGGACCGGCTCGACCTCATCGCCAACGCCGCGGCGATGGGCGAGGTGCTGATGGCAGAGTTGAAGGGCTTGCAAAAGCGCTTCCCCTTCATCGCCGACGTGCGCGGCAAGGGTCTGCTCACCGGCGCCGAAATGGTCGCCGATCCCGAGACTTTGAAGCCCATCGACCCGGCCAGCAAGGCGACGCAGCGCCTGCTCGACCACGCCTATGCGCGCGGCCTGATCATCTACGGCCGCAAGGTCAAGGGCGGCGTCGACGGCGACAATTTCATGGTGGCGCCGCCGATGATCATCACCAGAGACCAGATCGGCGAGATGATTTCCATCATCGGAGATTCGCTGGCGGCTCTGGCGGAGGAACTCGATCTGCCGGTGGAGGGATAGTGGCGTTTTGAGGCAAAGCCAAGCTGAGATGCTTGCGATCCTTCGCACCCCCCTCTGGCCTGCCGGCCATCTCCCCCTCGAGGGGGGAGATCAGCAGCTTCGGCGCTGCCGCCGATTCTGCAACGCTGAAAATTGGCGAAATCGAAAAACACAGCTGATCTCCCCCCTTGCGGGGGAGATGGCCGGCAGGCCAGAGGGGGGTGC
>NZ_VFWS01000210.1:0-3447 GCF_006443065.1 Mesorhizobium sp. B1-1-5
TTCTCCCCGTTCACGGCGAGAAATGCCCGGCAGGGCAATGAGGGGCAGCGCAGCCGCCGATAGTCTTGGCACCGACGCGCATTCGGCGCCTTACCCGACGCCCACATACCTGCGCACCGCTGACGGATCGGCGCGCAGTGTCTCGACATCGACCGTCTCGCGGTTGCGGCCGTTCTCGATGAACGAGACGCGGTCGGCCACCGACAGCACGGCGTCGACGCGCTGCTCGACCAGGATGGTCGAGACGCCGAGCTCGCGCAGCTTCGCCACCGTCTCGCGGATTTTGGCGATCATCGACGGCATCAGCCCTTCGGTCGGCTCATCCAGCAATAGCACCTGCGGCTCGAGGCAGAGCGCGCGGGCCATCGCCAGCATCTGCTGCTCGCCGCCCGAGAGCGTGCCGGAACGCTGCTTCAACCGCTCCCTGAGCAACGGGAAGAGATCGAGCACGCTCTCGCGGGTTTCTCTGCCCTTGCCGCGCGCCATCAGGCCGATCTCGATGTTTTCCGCCACCGTCATCTCGGCGAACAGCCGCCTGCCCTGCGGAACATAGGCGACGCCGGCCTTGGGCACGTCATGCGCGGCGAGCCCGGTCAGTTCCTTGCCGTCCAGCTTGATCGAGCCGGCAGCCGCCGGCACCAGACCCATGATCGCCTTCAGCGTCGTCGTCTTGCCGGCGCCGTTGCGGCCGAATAGGCAAAGCACCTCGCCCTTGTTCAGCGTGAGGTCGAGGCCGTAGAGCACCTGCACCTCGCCGTAGAAGCAATCGAGGCCGGAAATGGTGAGCAATCCGCCATTGGTTCTAACGGAGTCAGCCATGGATCGCTCCGAGATAGGCATCCTGAACTTGCGCGTTGGCGCGGATCTGCTCCGGCGTGCCTTCGGCGAGGATCTTTCCCGAATTGAAGACGGTGATGCGGTCGGCAAGCTGCATGACCACCGGCATGTTGTGCTCGATCAAAAGCACGGTGGCATCCCTGGCGATCTCGCGCACCAGCGTGATGAAATTGTCGATCTCGCTGTCGGCCAGGCCCTGCGTCGGCTCATCGAGGATCAGCAGACGCGGCTTCAGCGCCAGGCCCATCGCGACTTCGAGCAGGCGCTGGTGACCATAGGAAAGCTGCCCGGCAAGCGTGCCGGCGCGGTCGGCGAGACCGGTCCGTTCGAGTGCCGCCATCACGCCGCTTCTCACCTGGCCCTTCGTGCGGCCGTCGGTCAACGTGCGCTGCACCGGCAGCGCGACATTGTCGAAGGCGGTGAGATTGGCGAAGACGCTGGTGATCTGGAATGTATAGGCGACGCCGAGGCGAACCCTCTTGTAGGCGGGCATGGCGGTGATGTCGGCGCCGTCGAAGACGACCATGCCCGAGGATGGCCGGATGCGGCCTGAGAGCAGGCTGACGAAGGTGGTCTTGCCGGCGCCGTTCGGGCCGATGATGGCGCGGATCTCGACCGGCATCAGCGCGAAGTCGACGCCGTCGACCGCGCGCAGGCCGCCGAAATGGCGCGACAGGCCCTTGGTGGTAAGCAGCGGCATCATGGCAGCCACCCCAGCCAGCGCTCGCGGATGCTGCCCAAGATGCCTTTCGGGAAGAACAAAACCAACAGGATGAGCGCCACGCCGACGATCAGCAGATAGGCCGAGGTGAAGCCGCTGGTGATGTCGGTGACATAGTACATGAACAGCGTGCCGACGAGCGGCCCGAGCGTGGTCGCGGCACCCCCGAGCAGCACCCAGAGCAGGGGCAGGATCGAATATTGCACGGAAGCGAAGCTCGAGCCGACATAGCCGAAGAGCAAGGCATAGGCCGCGCCCGAGGCCGCGCAGATGGCCCCGGAGGCGACGACCGCGGCGAGCTTGTTGGCGAGCGTGTCGTAGCCGAGCATCTTTGTCCGCTCCTCATTCTCGCGAATAGCGACCAGCACACGGCCGAAGCGGGAGCGGACGACGGCTAAGGTGACGAGCAGAATGATCGAGAAAAGCGCCAGCGCGCTCATGTAGCGCACGGTCGGGTCGGTCAGGTCGAAGGATGCGCCGCCGATCGCGATCACCCGCGACGCCTGCTGGATGACAAGGCCCTGGTCGCCGCCGGTCCAGGCGGCGAAATAGAGGATCAGCAGATAGAACACTTGAGCGAACATCATGGTAACGATCATGAAGGCGACGCCGGAGGTGCGCAGCGCCAGCAGGCCGATGACCATGGCGAGCAGCGCGCCGCAGGCGACACCGGCGACAAAAGCTTCCGGGACGCCCCAGCCGAGATGGTAGACGGTCAAGCCAGCGCCGTAGAGGCCGGCCGAGAAGAACATGGCGTGGCCGAGGCTGAGCAGGCCGACATAGCCGAAGAGCAGATTGTAGCCCATGGCGAAGACGGCCAGCGCCATGATGCGGGCGAACAGGCCCTGGTGGTAGTCCGGCAGGACGAAGTTCAGCGCGAACAGCAGCGCGATGACGCCGATATGCAGCGCGTAGGTCTTTGCCGGCGAAGCATCCCTCATCGCGGCGTGGTCCCGAACAGGCCTTGCGGCCGGAACACCAGCACCATGGCGACGACCAGAGTGGCGATGATCTTGGCCAGGGTCGGCGAGAAGAACATCGAGATGATGCCGTCGGAGAGGCCGATCAGGATGGAGGCCACCACGGTGCCGCGCAGCGACCCCAGGCCGCCGATGATGACGACGATGAAGGACAAGAGCAGCGGATCCTGCCCCATCAGGTAGTGCGCCTGGCTGATCGGCACGATCAGCACCGCGGCGATAGCCGCCAGCATGGCGCCGACGGCGAAGACGCCGGCATAGACGCGCTCGACCGGGATGCCGAAGGCCTGCGCCGTCTCGCGGTCATATTGGGTTGCCCGCATGATCAGGCCGATCTTCGTTCGCGTCAGCACCAGCCAGGTGATCACCAGCAGAATGGCGGAGGCGGCGACCACCGAGAGCTTGTAGCCGGAATAGCCGAACCAAGGCAGGAGAATGCGGTAGCTGAAAGGTGGCTCGACCGGGCGCGCCTCGGGACCATAGAAGGTCAGCGCCAGCTGCTGGATGATGTAGAGCATGCCGATGGTGGCGACGATGGTGGCTTCGGGATTGTAGTGGAGCCGGCGCAGCACCAGGCGTTCGGCAACCAGCGCGACCAGCCCGACCAGCAAGGGCGCGATCACCAGCGCGGCGACGAAACCGATCGCGGGGTGGCCGGAAATCGCCGTCGAGACCGCCCAGGCGAGCACCGCGCCCAGCATGAAGAACTCGCCATGCGCGACATTGACGACGCGCATGACGCCGAACACCAACGACAGGCCAAGCGCCGTCAGCGCCAGCACGGCGGAGGTGACGAGGCCTTCGAGCGCGGCGAGGAGGAGATGGGGTCCGAAGTGCATGGATTATTTGCCAACGGATGCGCGAGGCACCCCCCTCTGCCCTGCCCGTCCTCCGCAGCAGCTGCGCTGC
>NZ_VFWS01000211.1:0-3414 GCF_006443065.1 Mesorhizobium sp. B1-1-5
CGCCATAAGCGTCAGCCTTCTGCTTGATCAGCTCAAGTTCCTGCTGATCGACGGGCACATTGTTGCGCGCCGCTTCTTCACGAAGCTGCTGCGTCAACTGGAACTGCATGCGCATGGCTTCGGCCGCGCCAGTGGTTTTGCCGATCAGGTCGAGATCGAGTTGCTGCGAGGCAAGTGTCTGGTCGAGCGAGCGCTTCCTGTCCTTCTGCGCCTCGCCCAAGGCGTGCTGAGCGGCCAAGGCGGCTTGCTGGCCGGCCATGTCGATCCGGCGCGCGCGCTCTGCCGGGTTCTCGTTGTCGTTGTACTGGGCGCCTGCCTGAGCGCGTGCAGCCGCCGCCAATTCTGCCGGAGATCGGGCAAACAGTCCCTGCCTCTGGGCATCGAATGCCTGCTGAGCACGAGAGGCCGACACCGAGCCGGCGGCCTGGTACTGCTCATATGCGCCCATGTTCTCGGTGCTGAGTGCGCCTCGACGAAGAGGCAGGCCACCGGGGCCGACGGCTTTCGCCAAAGCCTCTTGCGCGATCTGCAACTGCTTGAGCGCGCGCGCCGCGGCATCCGCGTCCTTTGTCAAATCCATCAGCTTGCCGGCGGAGGTCGTCAAGGCGGCATTGTTCGGGTCGAGCGCCCACTTGTCCTCAACCATCTTGCGGAAGCCGATGATGTCGGGCGTCCCATCTTTGGCGGTTTTCCGCAGATGCTCAATCGCGCCAGCGAACGGCTGGAACTCCCCGGCAACACTGAAGAAACCGCCAGCACTCTTGCCGGGGCTCACGAAGCGACCGAGATCCGACATTGCGCCTTGGGTCTGGTTGGCAATCTGGATGCCGAGACCGGCCTGCGTCGCCGATGACGACAGTTGCAGCCCGTTCAAGCTCGATACCGAGAACGCATCCTTGGCCTTGTCCGCGATCGTTCCATAGATGTCGCCGATGCCCCTGAGAACGGCCGCATGATCCTTCAGCAGGACGTCGAGGCCTTTCACCTCCTTGCGCGTCGAGATGATGTAGGTGGCGAGGCCAGCAACGGCTGCCACGCCGGCGCCAGCAGCAAGGCCGGCTGGCGTCACCATGAAGGCGAGCAAAGCCTGTCCGGCCGACTTGGCTGCGGTTCCAACAGCCGCTAATGAACCTCGCAGCCCGCCCGGCCCTTCTTCCAGCGCGCCATAAACCTGACCGATCTGCGAAGCGAATATCTGCACTGGCGACGCACCGAGCGCGAACATGGTGATGACGTCGTTGCCCTGGCGAGACAGATTGAGCATCTGCGATGAGGTGAGCCGCGCCGCATTGGCGTTGTCGTTCAACGCCTTTGTCGACTTGTCCGCCGCCGGGGCCACCCTACCGATGCCGGTAACTACCTTGGCCGAGCCTGAACCGATGTTGGCAAGGGTCGTGTTCGTCTTCTCGGCCGTCGCGACGAGCTTAACCAGGGAGGCATTGCCGCCTTCAGCCAGTGTCGCCAGCTTGAGCAGCGTGGCATTGGCCTGGTCGACGCCGGACGCGATCTTGGTCAAAGCGGCATTGGACGCGCTGGAGGCAGTCGATAGCCTCTTCTGCGCCGCCTCCGCCTTAGTCGCGGCCGCCGACATGTTTTCAAGATTGGCCTTCGCCGTGACAGCTTGCGAGCTGTCGATCTTGTAGCCGAGTTCTGCAACGGTCACAGACTCACCCTCTCACGAACATTGCGTCGAACCTGGCTTCTGTCATTGCAGCGTCTTGGGTATCCTCGACCTCGGGCTCGTCGCGGCCACCGAACACGGCGCGCAGGATGGAATCGATCATGTCGCCACGCCCGTTCAGACCGATCAGGATGGCGTTCACGTCCGCGTTGAGGGCCTGGTCCTCAGTCCAGCCGAGCCAGCCCAAGGCTTTCTCGGCCAGATCGTCGTAGAACTCGGCAAGGCTTATCCGTTTTGCTGAGGGTCCTCAGATACCTCTCCTCCCGACATCGGACGCCAGCCATTGGCGATGATGGTCAGGTAGGTCGACACCGGGCCGATCAAGTCGGTGAGGCCGGTTCGGTAGACGCGGTTCGGCACTTCCTTGGCCTCGTTGCCGGTCAGGCCAAGGCCGAGCGTGACAACGGCGACGATGGTGTCAAAATCGTACTGCCCGACCGCGCGAACGGCGCCGGAAATGCCGCCGCTCTGGCGCGAGATGGACTGCGCCGCCTGCAACGAGGGGCGAAGCGTCACCTTCTCTCCATCGAGTTCGATATCGACGTTCCCGGCGCCCAATGCTGGCTTGCTCATGCCTTCTTCTCCGGTTCGACCTTGGGCGCCTTGATCGGTGTCCCGGTCGCCTCGAACGGCGCCGGCATGGCCTTCGCCTCGGCATGGGTAAGTTCGAGTTCGACGTGATTGCCGGGCGCGAGGAGGTATTCCTGGCCCTTGTGAGAGAGCTTCTGAGCCTCGGTGCCGCGATTGAACACTTTCATGTCAGCCTCCTATCAGCCCAGCGCTGCGACGCGGACGTAGTTGGTGTTGGGGAGCACGGTGCAGTTGAGCATCTGGGCATTGTTCGCTCCACCCATGCCTTCCTCTGCGCCGGCCACCATGCCCATGAACAGCCGTTCCGGACCGGTCGGGACCGTCGTGGCGGTGTGGACGCCTGACTGCGTGCCGGTCGTGGTGATCTCGGTACCGCCCTTGGTTGCGGAAAGCGTGAACGTATCGGCGTCAGGAACGGCCTTGACGAAGTATTCCGTGCCGGCGACGAGACCGGTTGGCAGGGCGCCAGTGGTCGAGAACTTGACCTTGGTGCCCGCGACCAGGCCGTGGGCGGTCCAGGTCACAACGCCGGGCGCTGCGATCGTGATCGTGGCAGTGGCCGATTTTGGAACGGGCGCGCCGTTCAGGACGATGCGGAACGGGTAGTCGTAGTCGGTCTGCTCCGCCGCGATCATGGCCAACTGACCAGGATCGTTCACATTGAGCGCGAAGTTGTCCGAACGCTGAGGGGCTTGACGCGAGCCCTTCCAATTGACGGTGCGGCGCCGGTTGAGCAGCGTGACCGAATTGCCCTGGGCGGCATCGCCGGAGTTGCCCATGGTTTCATATTGGCCGACCTCGATCCACGTCACCGCCGAGAAGTCGGCTTCGGTGACGTCGATGTCGGGAACGTTGACAGGCGCCGATCCGATATAGAAGCGGCTGCCCGCCACAGGGGACACTTTGATAGGCATTGCTGCCTCCTTTCAGGTCTGGGAAGTGGAGCCTTGCCGAAGGGCGAAACGGCGGGAATGGACTTTGACTGCGCACCCTGCTTTCATGCCGAACGAAACAAGCGGGTGGACAAATGACTCCGAACACGATGACGACCATGGCCAATCACGCGGCATTTCTCTGCCTCGTGGTGGAGCTGATCAAAAAAGGGATCATTGATCCGGAAATTCTAGCCGACAGCATAGATG
>NZ_VFWS01000212.1:0-3400 GCF_006443065.1 Mesorhizobium sp. B1-1-5
CCTGGACGAGACCGACATAGCCAATCCCAAACACCGTCAAATTCATTTGGTTCTATTCCTGTCAAAGGCCGGGCCGCGGTCCGGTAAGCTGGATATGCCGAAAAGGTGGGCTGTTCGACAACACTCCCGCGTCATATCCGCTCTTAGGACGCTGCCGACCAGAGCGGCCCGACAGTCCGCCGTTTTGGGGTGGATCGGGATGAACCGCCGGGCCTAACCGACTTTAAAAAAGTCGGCTGGCGGCCTCTATATCAACTCTGGCTAATGGTTACGCCCTTTGAACGAAGGACGTCGGGCAGCTCCTCTACTGCTCGGAGTGCTGCACCATCAGGAGAGGCAATGCTTCCCCTGATTAAAATTCGGCGTAACAAAGAGCCCGTGACCGAAGCCGATGGGCAGCTACTGGGTGCCCAGGAATGCGCAATCTGGCAACGTGTGCGGCAGGCGATTTGGCAACGAGGGAGAGCCCGCGCTGCTGCGCGAACAGCTGTGCCTTGTCCGTCAGTCGGACCCTGCGTGAGACCAACGTCTTACCCGGCAACTCATAGGTCCCGGCCACGAAACATCTTCCAGAGAAGTCCATTGGTGGGTGCTGGCGAGCATAGTCTCTTCATTGCCAGTTCGTGGATGCCCACCATCACCTGAGATGGGGGATCTGCATCAATCGGGGGGTGTTTTGATTGCCGATCCCAGAGAGCCTAAATCACGAATATCTCAGATTTGATTGTCCAAGATGCCAGCATCCAATCATCCGGAAGGGCTCATGGTTCAAGGTCATTGCCACTTTCAGATGCCCCCCAATGCAACACGGCGCTGCGGCTGGGATATCCTGAAAGGTTACGCATTTTCGAGACTCACAGGCATCTAACAGACGGACCGCCAAATTGATGATTTAAAAAACCGCCGGAGCCAGCGGGTGAAGGCGGTTGGCGTCGGCCGACGGCGCCGACTCGCGGCCCGATCCGACAGTCGGGGTGCAGCAACAGCACCGCTGACGCCGGACAAACCCACTGTTGCGGTTTTGCCGTTCTCGATTCCAAGCGACAAATCCTGAACAGGAGGGCCGGGCCGCGGATCTGAGCAGGTCGGCCGCAGCCCGTCACATGATGCCGAAGGTCTTGTAGGCATCCGCTGTGCTCATTCCCTCGCGGGGTAAATCGGAAAATGTCTTGAGTCAGCGACTCCCGGTAAGCCAAGCCCGATCTTCATGGTCATTTCACACCGATGCCGGCGGTCAACCCGCCGTCTATCTTGTAGTCCGCGCCGGTGCAGAAGCCGGCCTTGGAAGAGCACAGAAAGGCGATCAGCTCCGCCACTTCCTCGGGCTCGCCGATGCGGCCGAGGGGATGCGCCGCACCGAAGCGCCTGTAGGCTTCCTCGACATCGGCATCGCTGCCGTTGTCGCCGCGCGCGGCCTTCTCGAGGATCGGCGTGCGGATCGAGCCGGGGCTGACCGAATTGACCCGGATGCCTGCGGCCGCATAGTCGAGCGCCAGCGAACGCGTCAGCGTATGGATGGCGCCCTTGGTCGTGGCATAGGCGGCGACGTTCTGCTGGCAGGCGAAACCCTGCACCGAGGCGACGTTGACGACGGCGCCGCCGCCGCGCTTGATCATTTCCGGAATGCCGAAATGGGCGGTCAGATAGATCGAGCCGACATTGACCGTCATCGCCTTGTTCCAGGTTTCCCAGTCGGTCGTCGTCGCGGTTCCATAGGGATGGACCGCCGCCGAATTGACGATCACGTCGAGGCCGCCGAAACGCTCGACGCCCGCCGCGACGGCGTCTCGGACCTGGTCCGGCACGGAGACGTCGGTGTCCACGACCAGCGCGCCGGCCCCGGAGCTTTCCAACTGCGCTCGCATCGCGGCATTGGCCGAACGGTCGATGCCGCAGGCGACGATCGCAGCGCCCCCCGCGGCCAGGCGCCTGGCGGTTGCGAGACCGATCCCGGTCGTTCCGGTCACCAGCGCGACCTTGCCGTCAAAATCCTTCATTGCTGAACTCCTTTGGTCACGTCTCGGAAGCCGGCTTTTCCGGCAGGAGGCGCAGGGCGAAATCGAGATGGCGGCTCATCGGATAGGCGTAAGCCAGCCTGTCGCGCGCGTATTTGACTCTCGTTGTGGTCCAACAATAAGTTGCCCACCTCACAGAGGAAAGCGGCAATGGAACAGTGCTGGCGCTGGTATGGCCCGGGCGATCCGGTGACACTCGATCATGTCAAGCAGGCGGGTGCGACAGGCGTGGTCTCGGCCCTGCACGACATCTATGACGGGCGTGTCTGGCCGCTGGAAAACATCCTCGAGCGCAAGCGCATCATCGAGGCGGCGGGGCTGACCTGGTCGGTGGTCGAGAGCATTCCGGTCCACAACTCGATCAAGATCGGTTCGCCGGAGCGGCTCCGCTATGTCGGTTTCTACAAGGACACGATCCGCGCCCTGGCGAAGGCCGGTATCGCGACGATCTGCTACAATTTCATGCCGGTCGTCGACTGGACCCGCACCGATCTGGCCTACCGCTTGCCGACGACGGGTTACGCGCTGCGCTTCGATGCGATCGATTTCGCGGCTTACGATCTGTTCGTGCTGAAGCGCCGGAATGCCGAGGCCGGCTACACGCCTGCCCGCATCGCCGAGGCGGAAGCGCGGCTGGAGGAGCTCGGCGACGACAAGATCGACAGGATCGAGCGCAATCTCATCGCCGGCCTGCCGGCCACCGAGCGCGCCTACGACCGCGACAGCTTTCGCGAGGCCCTGGCTGACTACGATGCAATCGGGCCGAAGGAGTTGCGCGACAACCTCGCCTGGTTCCTGCGCGAGATCATTCCGGTGGCCGAGGAGGAGGGGGTGCGCATGTGCATCCACCCCGACGATCCGCCATTCTCGCTCTACGGCCTGCCGCGCATAGTCTCGACCGCCGAGGATGCGCGCTTCATCCTCAAGGTCGTCGACAGCCCGGCCAATGGCCTGACCTTCTGCACCGGCTCCTACGGCACGCGCGCCGACAACGACATCGTCGCCATGGTCAAGGAGTTCGGGGAGCGCATCCATTTCGTCCATTTGCGCAACGTCACCATCGAGGATGACGGCTCGTTCCACGAGGCCGAGCATCTCGAGGGCGGCACCGACATGGCGCACGTCATTCTCGCGCTGATGCAGGAGGAGGCGCGCCGCCGCAAGGAAGGCCGCGCCGACTGGTGCATTCCGATGCGGCCTGACCATGGGCATCTGCTCGCCGACGACATCGGCAAGAAAAGGATCAATCCCGGCTATTCGTTGATCGGCCGGCTCAAGGGCCTTGCCGAGCTGCGCGGCATCATGCGCGCCGTCGAGCGGTTCGGGCTGGCTTGACTTCCCGATGGTGTCGCCTTCGCGCCCGGCCCTTGAACCCATAAGGACAT
>NZ_VFWS01000213.1:0-3322 GCF_006443065.1 Mesorhizobium sp. B1-1-5
ATCTCGATCTTGATGACGCCGTCGCCCTGGCAGGCCTCGCAGCGGCCGCCCTTGACGTTGAAGGAGAAGCGGCCCGGCTGATAGCCGCGCGCCTTGGCTTCGGGGAGGCCGGCGAACCAGTCGCGGATCGGCGTAAAGGCGCCGGTATAGGTCGCGGGGTTGGAGCGCGGCGTGCGGCCGATCGGCGACTGGTCGATGTCGATGACCTTGTCGAGGAATTCCAGGCCCTCGATGCGGTCGTGCTCGGCCGGATGCTCGCGCGAGCCCATGATGCGGCGCGAGGCGGCCTTGAACAGCGTCTCGATCAGGAAGGTCGATTTGCCGCCGCCGGACACGCCGGTGACCGCAGTGAAGGTGCCAAGCGGGATTTCCGCCGTCACGTTTTTGAGATTGTTGCCGCGCGCGCCGACCACCTTGATGCGCCGGTTCTTCTTCGCCTCGCGCCGCACCGCGGGCGTTGCCACTTCGAGCTCGCCCGACAGGTATTTGCCGGTGATCGAGGCAGGTGTGGCCATGATCTGCTGCGGCGTGCCTTGCGCGATGATCTGGCCGCCATGGATGCCGGCCGCCGGGCCGATGTCGACGACATAGTCGGCATGCAGGATGGCGTCCTCGTCATGCTCGACGACGATCACCGTGTTGCCGATGTCGCGCAGGTGCTTGAGCGTATCGAGCAGGCGCGCATTGTCGCGCTGATGCAGGCCGATCGACGGCTCGTCCAGCACATAGAGCACGCCGGTGAGGCCGGAGCCGATCTGCGAAGCGAGCCGGATGCGCTGGCTCTCGCCGCCCGACAGCGTGCCGGAATTGCGCGACAAGGTCAGATAGTCGAGGCCGACATCGTTGAGGAAGCGCAGCCGCTCACGGATTTCCTTCAGCACGCGGACCGCGATCTCGTTCTGCTTGTCATTCAACTGCGCCGGCAAGTCCGTGAACCATTGGTCGGCCTTGCGGATCGACATCTCGGTGACTTCGCCGATATGCTTGCCGCCGATCTTCACCGCCAGCGCTTCCGGCTTCAGGCGGTAGCCGTTGCAGGCGGGGCAGGGGGTGGCCGACATGAAGCGCTCGATCTCCTCGCGCATCCAGGCGGATTCGGTTTCCTTCCAGCGCCGGTCGAGATTGGGGATGACGCCCTCGAAGGTCTTAGTCGTCTTGTAGGAGCGCAGGCCGTCATCATACTGGAAGGTGATCTCGCGCTCGCCCGTGCCGCGCAACACGGCTTCTTTGGCCTCGACGCTCAGATCCTTGAACTTGTCGCCGAGCTTGAAGCCATAGACCTTGCCCAGCGCTTCCAGCGTCTGCGCGTAATAGGGCGAGGTCGATTTCGCCCACGGGCTGATGGCGCCGTCGCGCAAAGAGACGTTCTCGTCCGGCACGACGAGGTTGGGATCGATGGCGCGCTGGCTGCCAAGGCCGTCGCAGGTCGGGCAGGCGCCGAACGGGTTGTTGAAGGAGAACAGCCTGGGCTCGATCTCCGGAATGGTGAAGCCGGACACCGGGCATGCGAATTTTTCCGAGAACAGGATGCGCTCATGCGTCTCGTTCTTCGACTTGTTGACCGAATCCTCGCCGGTCTGGCTGGCGTCGAGCGGCTTGTCGGCGAATTCGGCTACGGCAAGACCTTCGGCAAGCTTCAGCGCCGTCTCGATCGAGTCCGCAAGCCGCGTGCCCAGGTCGCCGCGCACGACGACGCGGTCGACGACGACGTCGATGTCGTGCTTGTATTTCTTGTCCAGCGCCGGCACGTCGGCGATCTCGTAGAAGACGCCGTCGACCTTGACGCGCTGGAAGCCCTTCTTCTGCAGTTCCAGCAGTTCCTTGCGGTACTCGCCCTTGCGGCCGCGCACGATCGGCGCCAGCAGGAACAGGCGCGTGCCCTCCTCGAGCGCCAGCACGCGGTCGACCATCTGCGAAACCGTCTGGCTTTCGATCGGCAGGCCGGTGGCCGGCGAATAGGGGATGCCGACGCGCGCGAACAGCAGGCGCATATAGTCGTAGATTTCGGTGACGGTGCCGACGGTCGAGCGCGGGTTGCGCGAGGTGGTCTTCTGCTCGATCGAGATGGCAGGCGACAGGCCGTCGATCTGGTCGACGTCCGGCTTCTGCATCATCTCGAGGAACTGGCGGGCATAGGCCGACAGGCTTTCGACATAGCGGCGCTGGCCCTCGGCATAGATGGTGTCGAAGGCAAGCGACGACTTGCCGGATCCCGACAGTCCAGTCATGACGATCAGGCTGTCGCGCGGCAGGTCGAGATCGACGTTCTTGAGATTGTGTTCGCGCGCCCCGCGAATGGAAAGGTATTTATGGTCGGCCATCGCCGGTCGCCGCCTCAGATCTGGAATTTGCTGGATTGGCGGGATTGTCCCGGCCATCCCCTATGTAGGTATTTTCACCGCCACGTCGAGAGACGCCACAATCTCGACGGGACAAGCCGATCATGGGTTTAACCGTCTTTCGCGCGACCGGGCAAGCGGAAAGAACAAAGGTCGAACACGCTCCTGACAAAGCGTTGTGGAAACAATCGCTCAAGCGTTGTGGAAACAATCGCCCAAGCGTTGTCGAAACAATCGCGGCCGAGATACGCGCCGTTGGCGTTTCGAAGCACTCGACTTACCTGCATGTAACCTCCAGGCGATCACATTTTTCGGTAACCGACTATTCAACGGTTGACGTCTCGGGCCCAGGGGAGCAGTCTCAAACGCGTCAACGAAGCCGGCCGTCTTTCGATGGCCTCGCCGCCTAACAGGCGGTCTGCGAGACGCCGCAGGCGATAGCGATTTGTGCTTCGAACGACATTGTCGCAACGGACCCAGGAGCGGAGCATGACGCCACCGGACAGTCCCTTGAGGCTCCACATCGAGATGGAGCCGCGGCGGGCATAAGTGCCAGGGCAGACTTGAAACGCCGGCCCGACAAACCGTGACTTGCCGATTCCCTACAATTAGAGACGATAGTCGGATCGTCGGCTGAACGCCGCGTTGCATCCGAAACAGAACGCCGGCAGTCCACTCCCGGCTAAAATTGGATTTCAGATCCATGAGGCCCCATCCGTCTGCACAGCAGGGATGGGGCTTACATTTTGTCGGGCATGCCAGGTTCGCAATTGGCCGGAGACGCTCCCAACTTCGTCATTCTAGGGCGGAGCGACGCGAAGCGGAGCGCAGACCCTGGAATCCATGCCGTGACGCTAACGCATTGCAGCGGTTACAGAATTTTGCGCCGCTGCACCCTCCGTCCAACGTCACGGCATGGATTCCAGGGTCTGCGCTCCGCTTCGCGTCGCTCCTTGCTCCGCCCTAGAATGACGAATTGAGAA
>NZ_VFWS01000214.1:0-3250 GCF_006443065.1 Mesorhizobium sp. B1-1-5
GCCGAAGGTCAGCAGCAGGTCGGGACGCATAGCCCGGCGAAGGCTCAGCGATCGAGCTCCGGGAAATACGGATCCGACAAGAACCGTCTGTCGCGTTCGCCTTGCAGGCAGTCGATCGGAGCCTCGGCTTCGGCGGGAATGATCCTGGTCTCGTTCTGAACGCCGCTCACTTCGAGGATCAGCTTGCGCCGGATTGCCGTCGAGAATTCGGCGGCTGTATAAATCGGCAGCACGAAGGAGCCCGGCCCGCCGGTGACGCACTGGGCGTAATACCGGTCGAGGTGGCTGAAGGTGGGCGATGGATTGATCAGGATCGGCAGGCCGTTGATGACGATGCCTCTGGCGTTTGCCGCATCCCGCGTGGCGGTGACGGGCGGCCCGATATTGTTCGGTCCGTCACCGGAAATATCGATGACGCTGCGTTCGCTTTCGTAAGCGGTGCGGTCGAAGAGCCCCGCGCCGAAGGCGAGCGCGCCGGAGAGCGACGTGCCGCGGAAGCTGCGGAACGGACGGGCCGATATCTGGTCGGCAAAGGCGTTGGCGCTCTCGGCGCCGTCGATGACCTGCCAGCCGATGAGCGCGTCGTCGCGGACGGTGCCGGCCCATTCGAAATAGGTGAGCGCGATGCGACCGGCGTTCCCCGCGCGGACCGCCTTGACGAAGTCGGGATGACGCAGCGCCTCCACATAGCCGGCGCGCTGCAGGGCGAACTCCTTCTCGTCCATCGACAATGAGATATCGACCGCCAGCACCAATTCGACGTCAACGGCCAGGCTGTCCGGCGCAGGCGCAGTCACGGCGGCCTCGGTGCAGGCCAGGCAGGCAAGCAGGCTGAGAGCATCAAGCATGGCCGGCTCAAGCGATGTTTCCGCCGCAATCTTCCCTCGCGATCACGGCGAAATAAAGCTGCCGCATGGCGTGCCGCGGGCCAGCCCGAACAGATGCCGGAAGTGCTATTTCTTGCGGCGAGGAGCGGCCGGCGGCGGCTCGATCGCGCCTGCCCTTATACGCGCGGGCTTCAGGGCCGGCACGCCGGACGCCTTTACGATGGTCAGCGCGCGCGGGAAGAACTGATTGTTGTGCTGCCCGCGGCCGATATTGAGGATCGTCGCCCCGCCCAGCCGCTTCTCCAGCGTCGACAGGACCCGCCGCAGTGTCGGTCCGTCGAAGGCATCGAGAGCCTCATCGATGATCACCCATTTCGGCTGCCGCAGCACGAGCCGGGCGAAGGCCAGCAGGCGCAGTTCGTCGTCGGCCAGTTCATGCTCCCAACGCGCGCTACGGTCGAGCGACGACGACAGGCGCTCCAGGCCGATCTCGGCCAGCACGGCCGAGATATCGGTATCGCTTGCCGGCGCAACCCCGTCCACGCGGTCGAGCACTTCGCGCAGCGTGGCGGTTGGGAAGTAGGGCGTGCGCGGCACGAAGATAGGCACCTCCCCCGCCGGCATGCCGATGCGCCCGCTCCCCCACGGCCACAGGCCGGCAATGGCGCGAAAGAACAGCGTCTTGCCCGCGCCAGGCTCGCCGGTGAGCATGACGCGTTCGCCGGCGTGGATCTCGACATGCTGGTCGGCGAGCCTCGTGCAGCCCCCCGGCGAGGCCACTTCGAGTTTCTCGAAGGTCAGCTTGCCGTTTGCATTCTCGCCGAATTCGATGCGCCTTTCCTGGTCGTGCAGCACATCGGTCTCATCCAGCGCAATGCGGAAATCGGCGACGCGCATCAGCGTCGCGCGCCAATCGGCGATGCTGCCGATATTGTTGATGAACCAACGCAATGAAGAATGGACCTGATTGAAGGCGCCGACCGCCATCATCCGTCCGCCGAAGCTGATATCGCCCGCGAAATAGACCGGCGAAGCTACCAGGATGGGAGCCACCACGGTGATCCAGCCATAGGTGTCCGTCACCCAGGCGAGATTGATCTGGGCGTTATAGATGCGTCGCATGGCGCCGAGCACGGTGCCCAGGTCGGTTTCCAGCCGCCGCCTGGCATCGGGCTCGCTTCGGGCGAGCGCGATGGCATCGATGTTCTCGTTGACGCGCACCATCGAGGAACGCAGCTCCGCCTCGCGTGTGTAGCGGTCGCTGTTGAGGTGGATCAGTGGCCGTCCGACCAGCCAGCTCAGCCAGGAAGCCGTTCCGGCATAGAGGATGGCCGCCCACACCATGTAGCCTGGTATGGCGAGCGATGTCCCGCCGACATGGAAGACGAAGCCCGAGGACAGCTCCCATAACACGCCGACGAAGGAGGCGAGCAGGATTAGGGATTGCAGCAGGCCAACGCCGAGATCCGTCGACAGGTCGGAAAGATGGCTCGCGTCCTGCTGCATGCGCTGGTCGGGATTGACCCCGATGGCGCCTGCATGCGCCAGGCGAAAAGCGCGCGCCGGCCGCATCCATCCATCGATCAGATCGAGCGTCAGCGCCTCGCGCAGCTTCAGCCGGATCGTCTGATTGAGCCAGGTCTGGCCGACATTGAGCACAAGAAGCCCACCGGCAATCGCGGCAAAAATGGCGAGCTGGTGCAGGAAGGCCTGCATGTCGCGGCGTGCAAGCGCATCGTAGAAAGGCTGGTTCCAGCGGTTGAGCAGAACCTGGCCGATCGAGGTCGCGACAATGACGGCAACCATTCCGATGGAGGCCCAGCGTAGCCCTTTGCGGACCGGCGACCCGGCAAGCGCCAGCTTGATGGTTGCCACCTGATCACGCAGGCTCGAAGCTTCGACCGCAGCGATAGGCCGGGCAGAGGCATCATTGTCCGGATAATCGGCCATGAGCTGAAGTCCTTGCGTTCAAAAGCGGTGCTGAAAACCGGATGAAGTGTAGTGACGCCACTGGTCACTCAGCCAGGCTGCGAGCCCGTCAGCGACAGATAGCTCGCGAAATGCCGTCCGGCGCAAGTTTCTGGCATGATCACGAAGGTGTCATTCGCGGACCCGGCGATGTCGTGGCCCCGGTCTCTATTCGCCGGCCGAGCCGCGTTGCTGCATGCGGCGAAAGCACCGGCACGAAAACCCGTCGGGAAGCGCGCTGGGCGGCCGGCACGCCCTGATAGAGCCGCTTCTGCGCCTCGACCACGATGACGCCGGAAAAGATCGGCCACAGCCGCCGGCCGGCGCGCTCCACCATATTGTGGAAGCGCATCATGAAACGCCGCCGCGATGGCGGAAAGAACAGGGCGTCGGACCAGGCGGCGGGCGTGAAATTCGCCTCGGGCAGCAAGTCGGTGAGCTGACCGCGCGAGAAC
>NZ_VFWS01000215.1:0-3243 GCF_006443065.1 Mesorhizobium sp. B1-1-5
GAGGATGACGCCAAGACATGCCGGGTTGTCCAAACTCCCAAAGCCACAGGAGATTGCCCTGCCCTGAGGGGGAGATGTCCGGTCCACCCTCCGAAGCGGCAGCGCAGCTGCTGCGGAGGACGGGCAGGACAGAGAGGGGGGCCTGGGCGCTCACGCTGGCCGGAATGGGCCTATAGCGCCTGCGTCGTATAATCCCCTTCCGGCTCATAGAGGCCGTCCTCGATCTTGGTCTTGTGGACGACCTTGAGCTTGCCGCCCTCGACCTTGGAGATGTTCTGGATGCCGAAGCACTGGTGGATCTTGCCGTTGAACGTCTTTGGCCCTTGCGGATGCTCCGGCCCTTCGGCGAACTCCTTCAGCGCCTCGGTAGCCTCGACCAGCTTGGCGCGGTCCTCCGGTCCCTTGTAGCCGGCGTCCTCCATCGCCTTCTTGACGACATAGAGCGTTTCCCAGCAGCCGAACATATGGGCGGCGGTGGAGACGTCCTTGGGGTCGCCGACGGCTGCGCCGTTGTCGTCGATGCCGACCGCGGCGCGGTAGGCTTTCTGCGCCGCCGAGTCATCGGGCTGCGCGTAGCGCGGCGAGCCTTCCCAGAAATGGCTGCCGTCGAGGAATTCGAGGCCGGGGCTGTTGATGTCGACGGCTTCGAGCGAATCGATGAAGCCGAAGAGTTGCGGCCGTTGCGAGCCATAGAACTCGCCGAGCTCCTTGACGAAGGTGAGCACGGCCGGGCCGACCATGACGTGGTAGATCACATCGGTCTCGGCCGGGATCTGCGGGAAGTACTTTGTGAAGGAGCTCTCTGTCGGCGGGATGGCGATCTGAGCGATCACGTCGGCGCCTTGCGCCTTCAGCGCCGGCGGCAGGTAGTCGCGATGGTCGTAGCCGAAGGCGAAGTCGGGGAAGATCTGCGTCACCTTCTTGCCGGCGTTCGCCGCGATCCACGGCGCCATCGACTGTATCTGGCTCTTCACGTCGGTGATGCCGGGCTGGAAGACGTAGCGGTTGAGCTTGGTGGAGGCGACGTGATGACCTTCGCTGACCACGAAATAGGGGATCTTGTTCTCGCCGGCGGCGGGCGCCGAACCGATCACGACATGCGAGAACAGAGTGCCGAAGACGATGTCGGTCTTGTGCTGCTTGGCGAATTTGTTGACCACCTCGGCGCCGCGCGCCGGATCGGTGCCGTCATCCTCGATGACCAGCTCGACCTTGCGGCCGCTGATGCCGCCGGCGTCGTTGATCGCCTTGACGGCGGCAGCACTCGTCTTCTCGTACCAGCGACCATAGGCGGCGCCGATGCCGGTGCGGTGCGACTGGAAGCCTATTCTGATCGGCGCCGAGCTCTGCGCCTGGCTGTAACGGACGAAGCCCGGCGCCAGCGCCAGGCCTGCGCCGGCGGCCATGCCCTTCAGCGCGGTACGGCGCGACAGCGTCGTCTTGGAGAGGTCGAAATATCCGTTCTTGTCAGCCATGTCGGTTCCCCTGTTTTTCAGTCTTGACCAGCGATAAGGCGGCTAAACCATCCCCTTCCGAAGGATGGGAAAATTGCATGTATACAAACTAAATCACCAAAGCCGCGACGTGGCAAGCCAGCTTCCCTCGCGTCATGACGGCGGCCCTTGTCTCATCCGGCGGTCGGCGTGGCAAGCAGCCAGAGGCCGAAGATCGTGTAGGCGATCATCAGCACCGTGAGCGGCAGCTGGCTGAGCGCCGCGCGCGACGGCTGAGGATGGAGACGCCAGGCAAGGCCATGCGCGACGAGGACCGCCAGCACATGGCCGGCGATGATGACGCCGGCCTGCAGGTTCCACAGCCACCAGGCAGACCCGGCTCCGGCGACGACGCCGGCCTCGACCATCCTGTTGGCGGTGCCGAACAGGTTCCAGCCGAGCGCGAAAGGATCGGAGAGCGCGACCAGCGCATACTGGCCGTCGACCAGGAGCACGGTGAGGTAATGCGCAATGTGATAGGCGAGCGCGATCGGCACGATCGACCAAACCAGGAGGCCGGCGGCTTTTGCGAACGACTGCGCATCGCCGGCGAGGCGCTGTCCGAGAAAGACGGCCAACGCGAACACCGCTGCCAGCAGGACGAAAGTCAGGACGAGGCCGAAGCTGCCGATGCCGACCAGGGCGGTGCGGCCTGGATATTCCAGCGGGTTGACGCCGAACAGACCGAGCCAGAGGAAGGTCTTCGACAGCCCATCGAACGACACCGAGGACAAGGCCAAGAGGAGAAAGGCTGTGCCGCTTGGCGGCAGCGGCGCGGCCGCCAGCAGCTTGGCGCCGGGCCAGCAGAGCGAGAGTCGGCCATCGAGGCGCTCGACGGGCGCGAAGCCGGCAACCATGGTGAAGAAGACAGTGAGGAATTCGCCGCGCCGGCTCCAAGCGTCGTAGCCGAAGATAAGCATCGCGACAAAGCTCGCCAGCCAATAGATGCCGGCGGCAAAGGCAAGGCGAGCCGGATCGTCGGGCGCCGGATCGATCAGCTCGAACCAGGCGAAGGCGAAGAACAGCGCGAAGGCCGGCCAGTAGCCGAGCCTTGACGGCAGATGTGACGGCTGGGCTTCGCTCCATCGGGAGCGGACAAGACGGCTTACGACGCGCCAAGGGCCGTACCATGGGTTGAGCCACGCCCACAGGTCGCCGAGCACGCCTTGCAGCAGGGTGAAGCCGGCCCAGAGCAGCGTCCAGATCACCAGTGGCAGCGGGTTGGAAAGCGGGTCGCGACTGCCGACGAGGCCAGCGGCGATGAGAAGCGCAAAGCCGGCAAATGAAATCAGGCTGACGACAATGCGGGGGGTGTCGCTGAAGGTGAACAGGGGCAGGCGTCGGCGCCAGAAATTGTCGAGGGTGGCAGGCGGCAGCAGCGCCAGCACGAGGAAGCTGACGGCCACGGCAAAAGCGCCGCCGGCGATGTAGTAGCCGGTCGGGAGAAGCAGGACGTGGCCGCGGTCGGAGGCATGGGCGAAGGCGGGCGTGGGGAGAGCAGCTAGGGCAGCGGCTAGGAAAGCCAACCTGGAAAGCTGGCACTCTACGGCGCCCCCCTCTGCCCTGCCGGGCATCTCCCCCTCTAGGGGGGAGATTGTGCTGTCATCCCCGCTTGCGCCAATCTTCGACGTTGCAGGAGGAGAGCCGGCGCTTGAACCGCCAATCTCCCCCCAAGAGGGGGAGATGTCCGGCAGGACAGAGGGGGGCGCGAAGGAACTCAGCCTATCCAATTTTGCTGTGTTGCGTGGCA
>NZ_VFWS01000216.1:0-3227 GCF_006443065.1 Mesorhizobium sp. B1-1-5
GTGGAGGATCCCAGGCAGGCGATCCCGATGAAGATGATCGGCCATGTCACGTCGAGCTATTGGTCGCAGAATTGCGGCCGCTCGATCGCTCTGGCGCTGGTCGCCGGCGGTCGCGCACGCACGGGCGACACGCTCTACGTGCCGATGCCTGGCGGGACGATCGAAGTGGAGGTTTCCGACATGGTGTTCTTCGACGAAACGCGAGGCCGCCTCAATGGCTAAGGCAGTCGCGAAAAAGACGGCTTCGGCCGCATCGCCGGCGACCGAGCGCCGTCCGGCGCTGGCCGGGCGCGCTATCTCCGCCGCCGGCGTCAAGGTAGAGGTGCTGCCGCCGGCCGAACGGATCTCGCTGCGCGCTCCGGAGGCGTCGCTTGCCGCCCTGTCGAAGGCGCTCGGCGTGACCTTGCCGAAAAAGCCGAAGACGTCCGTGTCGAAGGGCGGGCGCACCGCGCTGTGGCTTGGGCCGGATGAATGGATGATCATCGACGAGGCCGGCAAAGACCCGCTCGCCGACTGTGCAAAGATTTCCGCCTTGCATTCCGCTGTCGGCATCTCGCATCGCAACGTTGCGATATCGGTCGCCGGTCCGGCCGCGGCCGCGGCAATCAATTCGGGCTGCCCGCAGGATCTGTCGCTCGAAGCCTTCCCGGTGGGTGCCGCCTCGCGTACCATTCTCGGCAAGGCCGAGATTGTTCTGCTGCGCACGGCGCAAGACGCTTTCCGGGTCGAGTGCTGGCGTTCCTTCTCGGATTATGTCTTTTCTTTCCTCTCCGAGGGAGCACGCGACGCGGCGGCCTGATCCCGGAACGTTTGCCGCCCGCGCCCGTTTGCGGCAACAGGTCGAGGGAGAATGCCGATGCCATCGAAGTCCACGCCGAAGTCACCCGGGAAAAGCTCGGCCGTGCGCTCCCTGGAGCATGAGCGGCATCACGGCGCCGACGCCGAAGAGGAACTCGAGGAAGGCCTCGAGGATACGTTCCCGGCCAGCGATCCTGTGTCGATCACGGGGACGGCTATCCCCGGCGCCCCCGCAAGGCCGGGCAAAGCCAAGACCGTTCCCGGACGCAAACCGCGCTGATTTCCCCAGTTTCGGTGGGGGAGCCATCTTCCCAAGACGGCGCCAAGTGGGATATTCAAAGCGCTTTGGGAGATCGTAAAATGCCGGTAAAAGCCGTCGTCTGGGGCGAGAATGTCCATGAGCAGACCAATGCCGCCGTGCGCGGCCTTTATCCATTGGGCATGCATGGGACCATCGCAGCCGCGCTCAACCAGGATAAGGGCATCGAGGCGACCACCGCTACCTTGCAGGAGCCGGAGCACGGCTTGAGCGAAAGCCGGCTGGCTGCCACCGATGTTCTGCTCTGGTGGGGCCATGCCGCCCATGGCGAGGTCAAGGACGAGATCGTTGAGCGCGTGCAGAAACGGGTCTGGGAAGGCATGGGTCTGATCGTGCTCCATTCCGGACACTATTCGAAGATCTTCAAGCGGCTGATGGGCACGCCTTGTTCGCTGAAATGGCGCGAAGCGGGCGAGCGCGAGCGCGTCTGGGCCATCAACCGCGGCCATCCGATCGCGCAAGGCATCGGCGAGTGCCTGGAGATCGGCGAGACGGAGATGTATGGCGAGCCCTTCGCGGTGCCGGAGCCGCTGGAGACAGTGTTCGTCTCCTGGTACGAAGGCGGCGAAGTCTTCCGGTCGGGGCTGACCTATCAGCGCGGTGCCGGACGGATCTTCTATTTCTCGCCCGGCCACGAGACCTACCCGATCTACCACAATGAAGGCGTGCAGCAGGTGCTGCGCAACGCCGTGCATTGGGCGCACAATCCCGCACCAGCATGGTCCGGCATCATCAATGCGCCGAACGTGCCGACAGACCAGGCCAAGGAGAAGATCGTCCAGAAGGGCCTGCGCCTGCATGCCGACGGCGACAAGGGCCTGAGTTAGGCGTGAGTTGAAGATGCACCGCCTCCTTCTGCTCGGCACCGGTGGCATTGCCGGACATCACGTCGAGGAGTTCGCCAGGATTCCAGGATGCCCAATCGTCGCCTGCGTCGACCAGGTGCCGGGCCGCGGTGCGATGTTCGCCGCCGCCAACAAGATCAGCCAGTCTTTCGAGAGCCTGGAAGCGGCGATCGGCTGGGGTGCGTTCGATGCGGCCATCAATGCGACGCCGGATGGCGTGCACAAGGCCACGACGCTGGCGCTGCTTGCCCAGGGGAAACACGTCTTTTGCGAAAAGCCGCTGGCGCCGAACCATGCCGACGCGCTTGCAATGACGGAAGCGGCCGAGGCGGCCGGGGTCGTCAACATGGTCAACCTGACCTACCGCAACTCGGCGGCGATCGAGGAAGCGCGACGCATGGTGCAGGCCGGCGCGATCGGCGCATTGCGCCATGTCGAGGCGAGCTACAAACAGAGCTGGCTGGTCAGCAAGTCATGGGGCGACTGGCGCATCGAGGACAAATGGCTGTGGCGCCTGTCCAACCGGCACGGCTCGACGGGCGTGCTCGGCGATGTCGGTATCCACATTCTGGATTTCGCAAGCTATGGCGCCGACCAGGACATCGCCACCCTGCACGCCGACCTGGTGACGTTTCCCAAGGCCGAAGGCGATCGGATCGGCGATTATGTGCTTGATGCCAACGACAGTGTCGCAATGACGGCGCGGTTCAAATGCGGGGCGCTCGCGACGATCGTCGCCAGCCGCTACATGACCGGCCACGCCAACGACCTGTCGCTGGCCATGCATGGCACCAAGGGCGCCATCAAGGTCAAAACAGACGGCAAGGTTTCGCGCCTGTCGGCCTGCCTGGGCGAGGACATCGACCAGCAACGTTGGCGGACACTGGCGCTGCCGGATGTGAAGCGCAACGCGCTGCGTTTCGCCGAAGCGCTCGATAGGGGAAGGAACGGCGATCCATCCTTCCGTCGCGCCGCCGACATGCAGAGGCTGATCGACGCGGCCTTCGAGAGTTCGTCGTCCAGACTGCCGGTCACGATCGCCTGAATCACATCTGGCCGGCTGCACCAGCCAGGCGTGTGTTGCCGCTATCAGAACGCGCTCGGCACGATCCAGGGATTGATGCTGATCCCGAGGCGCGGGCCCTTGCCTTCAGCGGTGGTTTCCGTGACGCCCTTTTTCTAGAGCGAGCCGGTCGATGCGCAATCGAGCATCACATTGCCCTTGGTGTCGACGCAGGTCGCGGCGGGCACGTGTTTTACCGGGT
>NZ_VFWS01000217.1:0-3050 GCF_006443065.1 Mesorhizobium sp. B1-1-5
GCCTCGGTCTGCGTTTCGATGTCGCCGCGCACCATCTCGCCGGTCACCATGTCCACCGGCGGTGTCGCCGAGATGAACACGAACCCGTTGGCCTTCACCGCCGTCGAACAGGGCAGGCCGAGCGCCCGCACCTTGTCCGACATGACGGGCACTTCGATGATTTCTTTCTTCATGGTGGTGCTCCCTGGGTTTGGGGGAGCTTATAGTGCCGGCCGGGGAACGCCAGCGCCGACGCGTTGTCCAGCCTTCACCCTTGCCCCGGATAAGGCGTGCCGTCCTTGTGCAGGAACCGGCCGTCCGAACTCGGGCTCATCATGTCGATGTCGGAGCAGGTGATGACATCGTCCGGGTTGCGCGAGCCGACCTCGAGGTAGAGCGCCGTCGTGGACGAGCGGTTGATGAGATGGTGGCCGTTGCCGCTGTTCTTGGCGAAGGTGGCGCAGTCGCCGGCGCTCAGCAGCGTCTCACCGCCATCCTCGACCAGCGTTAGCTCGCCTTCCAGCACATAGACGAACTCGTCCTCATGGCTGTGCCAGTGACGCTGGCTTGACCAGCCGCCGGGCGGCAGCGTCATCAGGTTGACGCCGAAATCGGTGAGCCCGCCGGCATCGCCAAGCCGGCGGCGCGTGCGGCCGGCGCAAGGGCCATCGAAGGGCGCGGGATAGCCCGAGCCCTTGCGGAGGGGCAGGGATGCGAGGTCGAGTTTGGGCATGGGTGCTCTCAGGGTGGTGGTGCGGCACTGTAGTCCCACGCAGGCATGGGAAGAACCCTGTTGCGAGATGTGAGCCGTCGCGCCCTACGGCGCCCCCCTCTGTCCTGCCGGACATCTCCCCCACGAGGGGGGAGATTGGCAGCTTCGGCGCCCCGCCGACTCTGCAACGCGGGCGATTGGCGAAAGCGACGGCGACATCTGATCTCCCCTCTCGTGGGGGTTGAGGAGTGGTCCACGAAGTGGACCGAAAGCCAATTGCTTGGCTTTTCGAACGACGAAAGCCGGCAGGCCAGGGGGGGCGCTGTCCCGCCAGCCTATCGCCATTGGGCAGGCGCTCAATTCCGCCCATAGAACGCGTTCTCGACATGCACCGGCCAGCGCCAGGGCAGCACCGCCACCATGTCGAAGCGCATCGACAGCCGGCCGTAATCCGGTTGGCGCGACAGCCACAAATCCGCGGCGCCCTCGATGCGGCGCTCCGATTCCCGGCCGATCGCTTCCATCGCCTCGATCAATGTCCGCCGCGCCTTGACCTCGACGAACAGCACGAGGTCGCCGCGCCGGGCGATGAGGTCGATCTCGCCGAGCCTGGTGCGGTGGCGGCGGGCAAGGATGCGATAGCCTTTCAGCATCAGCGCCAGCGCCGCCAGCCACTCGCCGCGATGGCCGCGTCGATAGGCCTTTCGGCGATGGCCGACCGTGCGTTCAGCCATCCCCGGCTCCTTTCTGTTTGACCATGATCTTGTCCGAACCGAAGGTCAGCGAATGCAAAAACCGGCCTCCACTTTTCGGGATCATGGCCTGTCCTTGAGCTCGATCAGCCGGCGGTAAAGCGCCTGCTTCTGGGCGCCGGTCATCTTCGCGGCTTCCGCCGCCGCCTTCGAAGCTGGCATTTCGGCGGCTAAGGACAAAAGCAGCCGGTCGATGTCGGCCGGCTGCTCGTCCGAGGCTTCGGGCGGACCGACACAGATAACGATCTCGCCCTTCGGCGTATCGGCCGCCGCATAGTAGTCTGCCAGCTCGGCAAGCGTTCCGGTGCGCATCTCCTCGAACGTCTTGGTCAGCTCGCGCCCGATGGCGGCTTTCCGCGTGCCGCCCAGCGCCTCGACCATCGCGCCGAGCGTCTCGGCCAGACGACGCGGCGATTCGAAGAAAATCAGTGTCGCCGGCAACTGCTTGAACGTCTCCAGCTTGGTCAGCCGCTGCCCGGTCTTCACGGGCAGAAATCCGGCGAACAGGAAAGCATCGGAAGGAAGGCCGGAAGCGGTCAGCGCCGCAAGCGGAGCCGAAGGTCCGGGGATCGGCACGACGCGAATGCCGCGCTCCAGCGCCTCGCCGACCAGCCGGTAGCCGGGATCGGAGACCAAAGGCGTGCCCGCGTCGGAAATCAGCGCGACGCTCTGCCCGGCCGCCAGCGCCTCGATCAGCTTCGGCCCGGCCTCGCCCGCATTGTGCTCGTGATAGGCAGTGGTGCGGCGGCGGATGCCGTAGCGCTCGAGCAGCACGCGCGAGACGCGCGTGTCCTCGCAGGCGACGATGTCGGCGGCGGCTAGCGTCTCCAACGCGCGTAGCGTGATGTCGGCCAGATTGCCGATCGGCGTCGCCACCAGATAGAGCGCCGGCTGAAGAGGCCGCGCCGCGACCTCGCTCTGTCCGATCAGATAGCTGCGTTTGTCGCCGGTCACCGAATGCCCCTCATTCCGAGCAATTCCAGGAAAAGTGCGTCGCGGTTTTCCGTCCGGAATTGCGTAAGAACCAAGTCTGTTTCGCATGGCTGACGCCTCGTTGCAAAACGTGAGGTCGACGTAAGGAAATCGCCTTGCCTTTGCCACAGTGCGGAACGAAACCCACATCGGCGAATTTAACCCCTGATTCCCCGGGAGGAGGCAGGACCGAACGATGCCCAATCGCTTCGATATTTTTATCAGCCGACTTGAAAGCAAGACCGCCCGCGAGGGCATTCCTCCACATCCCATCGCCGCCGAGTCCGGCGCGCGCCGCGACAAGGCCGGCCAGAAGCCCGTCCGTCACGGCGAGGCGCATGGCGAGAAGCACCGCGGCAAGCACCGCCAGAAGCACGACGCTTAAGGCGTCGCGTCCATCGTCATTGGCCGCGAGCGGCCGCACTTCGTCATTCCAGGGCGAAGCAAGGAGCGAAGCGACGCGCGCAGACCCTGGAATCCATGCCGTTATATCGACGTTCCGCCAGCGGTACAGAATTCTGTTCCGCAGCGCCCTTCGCGTTGGTCACGGAATGGATTCTCGGGTCAAGCCCACGAGCGTCCGGCACGGTTTATGCTTTCATGCGGCCTCTCGCAGAGCAAGCGGGGCGCGTTGC
>NZ_VFWS01000218.1:0-2914 GCF_006443065.1 Mesorhizobium sp. B1-1-5
GCGGCTGAAAGGCCGCCTTTTTCATGTTTGGTCCCTTCAAACAAAATTTGGCCGAAGTCTCGCGTCCTGCTATGAGCCGAGGGCGCTTGGCTGGTCCCATACCGATTGGAAGGCGCGAACAAGCTAACGACACGGCGAGAGGCATATGCATTTAAGATCAGTTCTGAGCGGCACGCTTGCGCTGCTGCTCCTTTCAGGCGTCACCGCGATGGCGGGTGGCTTAGGGACTGATGGCACGGGACAGCCAGCCGACAGCGGCTTCTCGTTCCATCTGCCCAGCATCGAGTTGCCTGGCGTTTTCGGCGAAAAGAAGAAGTCGGACCAGGTTCAGTTCGCGCAGCAGTCGACTGGCACAGGCGCCACCGGGCTCGAGGACCAACTGCGCCAGATGAACGGCAAGATCGAGGAACTGAACTTCCAGATCCTGCAAATGCAGGAGCAGATCCGCAAACAGCAGGAAGACAACGAGTTCCGCTTCCAGCAGCTCGAAGGCGGTACGCAGGGTGCGCAGCAGCCGGCCGGGCAGAAGAAGTCACAGGCCGCGCCCGCCGACAGCGATGACAGCGTGGCCGAGGCGCCGGCCACGCAACCGCCCGCGGAGGCCGACAATCGGGCAGCGGCCGGCCAGAGCGTCGAGGACGTCATCGTCGAATCCTCTGACGGTGATCCGGGCAAGGTGATCCCCGGAACGGGAGCGCCCGAAAAGACCTTCGGCAGCATCACCGTCGACAAGAACGGCAATGTGGTCGATGCCGGCGGCAGCACGCAGGCGACCGCACCGGCGCAGGATGTCGCTCCAGCCGCCGGCGCTCCGGCCAAGAGCGGCAAGTCCGGCGGCACGGTGGTTGCGGCGCTGCCTTCCACGAACGATCCCGAGGAGCTCTACCGCAACTCCTACCAGTTCATCCTGTCGGGCGACTACGGCACCGCCGAACAGGGTTTTCGCGACCACATCGCGCGTTTTCCCCGTGACGCGAAAACGGCGGATGCGCACTATTGGCTGGGCGAATCGCTGCTTGGCCAGCAGAAATACCGCGATGCCGCGGAGGTCTTCCTCGCCGCCAGCAAGGACTATCCCAAGGCCAAGAAGGCCCCCGACATGCTGCTGAAGCTCGGCGTGTCGCTGGTCGGCCTGAAGCAGCACGACGTGGCCTGCGCCACCTTCAGCGAGGTCGGCAAGCGCTACCCCGACATTTCCAACACGCTCAAGGAGCGCGTGAAGCAGGAAAAGGCCCTGGCGGCGTGCTAGCCCTTCTCCTGCCTGCCGTTGCCTTGCCCTCGGAGCCGTGTTCGGGCGACATGCATTGATGCTCGACACCGAGCCTGATCTTTCGAAAGCCCTTTTTTCGCACATCGACTTTACCAGCGGCGCCGTTGCGGCCGTATCCGGCGGCAGCGACTCGACCGCCCTACTTCTCCTTCTCAAACGACATCTCGACCTAACCGCGCCGTCCGCGAAGCTGCTGGCGGTGACGATCGACCACGGTTTGCGGCAGGGCGCGGCGGCCGAAGCGGAAGCGGTGGCCAGGCTTTGCGCCGCGCACGCCATCGCGCACCGCATCGTCGCCTGGTCCGGACGCAAGCCGTCGACCGGGCTGCCGGCCGCCGCGCGGGAGGCTCGCTACCGGCTGCTGGCCGAGGCGGCGCGGGAGGAAGGCCTCGGTCTGATCGTGACCGGTCACACGGCGGACGACCAGGCCGAGACGGTGCTGATGCGGCTAGTCCGAGGCAAGGGCGCCCGCGAGGAAGGGCGCGGCCTTGCCGGCATGGCGCCGGTCACCTTGCACGACTGGCACGAATGGATCGTGCGGCCGCTCCTTGGCATTCGGCGCGCGGCTTTGCGCAACTTCCTGCGGCGCGAGCATGTCGGCTGGGCCGAGGACCCGACCAATGCCGACGCGGCCTTCGAGCGACCGCGCATGCGCGCGGCACTGGCCGGCGCTGACGGTGCGCAGCGCATCGATGACGCATTGACGCTGGCGGCGCGCGAGAGCGAGGCGCGCAGCCGGCTTGGCATCCGCGCCGCGGATTTAATCGCGCGCTTCGCCAGCCAGGCGGCGCCGGGTCTTGTCCGCCTCGATCCGACCCTGCTTTCGGCCGGCGACGATCCGGCGGCCGTCTATGCGCTGCGCATCCTCCTCGCCACAAGCGGGGGCGTTGCGTTTCTGCCGGACCAGGCGCGATGCGAGGCGCTGTTCGGTAGGCTGAAGGCTGGATTTCTTTGCGCCACATTGTCGCGGACGGTGGTCGATTCCAGGCGCGCCGGCATCTTTCTGCGCCGCGAGACGCGAGGCTTGCCGCGTGTGGTCGCGGCCACCGGCGGGCTGCTCTGGGACGGCCGCCGGAACATCACGTTGGACGACGGCGGCAGTGCATTGTTGATCGCGCCGTTCGGGGCAGCGGCGGCGAAGCGTCTGGCGATCGCGGAAGGCGAAACGCCACGCAGCCTCGTGCGCGCCGCGCTGGCCTGCGAGCCGGCATCGCGGCAAGCCGTTGAGAACCCTGGCCTGCCTCAGGGTGGGCAGGCGTCGCCGGGGTTCACGGCACAGGCCGTCGTCGCCCCTTTTGTCCGTTTCCTGCCGTCCTTCGACCTGGCGCCGGCGCGGGTCGTCGCCGAATTGATCGGCGCACCGTTGCCTCCCGCCCTGCCTTTCAAGCGGCCATAGCGCCGGTCGGTCATGGGCGAAAGCTTAACCCACACGTGCTGTTCTGCTTGGCAAGGGGGGGCGCTCTCCCTATGTTAGGCTCAAGTTTCCTCTCACGACGCGTGTCCGCGTGGACGCCAACGGGACAATTGATGAATCCGAACTATCGCAACCTCGCGCTCTGGGCGATCATAGCGGTCCTGCTCATAGCCCTGTTCAATCTGTTCCAGACGCCGCAGACGCGTGGGGCTTCGAGCGATGTACCTTAT
>NZ_VFWS01000219.1:0-2866 GCF_006443065.1 Mesorhizobium sp. B1-1-5
TTGCGGTATATGCGGCAGCGACAGGAAATCGGGTTGCCATGCTCGTCGTCGGTGAACTCGGTTTCCATGCCGTCGAAAGCCGGGTGCGAGTTCATCAGGTTAAGCCAGCCGTCGATCGAGACGATCGGCACGATGCCGCCACCCTTGGCCGGGAAGGCATAGATTTCCTTCAGGATCGGATCGAGGTCGTATTTGCTGGCGACCAGCATCAGAGCTGCGAACTGCTCATTGGTGTGGTTGGCCGGCATGACGGTGGCGCGCACGGTCTTGGCGAACTGCTCGGGATCCATGTTTCGCTGCGCCGCCATCACGGCGATCAGCGACGGCTTGGCGGTCTCGGTCTTAGTGATGGCGTTCATGTCAGGCGACCTTTGCTTGTTCTTCGGTGGTGATGCCTGGCACCGTCCGGCCGGCATCAATGGCGCGCTGCGCGAGCTTGAACATGCAGTCGTCCAATTCGGGATGGCCATTCAGGAAGCCGAACAGCGCCGCAGGGTCGGTGACCTTGGTGACGATCAGCTTGACCTTGACGCTGGCGGCCTTGCCGTACGTTCCCTTGATGGGCGCTGGCATAGCGGCCACAGGGGCCGGCTCGGGCAGGATCGGCTTCAGCGTTGGCTTTCCCGCCTCGGCGGCCTTCTTTGCCTCGTCCTCGGCCTGCTGGCGGGCGATCTCGGCCTTTCGCTCGGTCTCGCGCTGAAGACGGAGCTTTTCCGTCTCGTAGGCGCTCATGGCGGCGCGGATGCCGTCGGCGGCTTCCTTGGCCGACTTGACCAGTGGTTGCCATTCCTTGTCGATCGCCTTGCCAGCTTCGAAGTGCGGCCGCTTCAGCGCCTCGCGCTTCTTGTCGGCCTCGCCGGAGAGTTCATTGAGCCTGGAGCGCAAGGATTGCGCCTTGGTCAGCATGGCGTCATCGGTGATCTTGGCGTAGGCGTTGGCGCCCTTCTTGGCCGCTTCGATCTGGTCGCGAAGGATTTCGACTTCGCTGATATCGCCCGAGTTGTGGCCGGGAGGCGCCGGCGCAATCTGCGCAGAGACGGTGGCGTCATCATCCGGCCAGCCGCCGTGGTCGGTCGCATGCTTGTAGGCGTCATAGGAAACCGGCATGCGGCAGCAGAACGACCAGACGCGATCCGGCTCGACCTCACGGCCGCCGCGGTAGGCGACCAGTTCGGATGAACCCTCGGGATAGAAGATCGCGACAGGATCGAGCCCGCCAGCCTGGTTGCGGGTGCGGTAATAGCCTTGCTGTGGTTCGTTCTCGTGAACCGGCAGGCTCTTGCCGATTTCCTTCGGATCCTTCAGCGCGGCGAAATACCAGCGCCAGCGGTCGACGATGGCGGACGCTGCGGCGCCAGCGGATTGAAACGTGTCGGTCATTTGAAAACTCCGGTTGGCCCGTCCATTGCGGCGACGACGAGATAGCTGGCGATGGTGAGGAGCAGGGTGGTGCGAGGGTGCGCTGCGAACCAGTCGACAGCGCGGGTTGGCCAGTTGTTCACGGTCGCTCCTCCTCAGAACGGAATGTCGTCGTCAGGCGTGTGTGCCGACGGGTCAGGCTTGATGAGTTTGACGGATTGTGGGCCCATGATCGGCGAGACGACCGCGTCGACCGCCGCGAGAACGATGAACGCTTGACCAGGGTTTTGCCGGCTAAGGCGTTCTGCCTCCGTGCGCGCTGCACCCTTTGACCAATGCTTGTGCAACGGGCTGCCTCGCGACGTGCACCAGACCAGCCAAAACTTCGTGATCGGTTCCATCTAGGCGGCTTCCTTCTGTTCGGCTTCCACCCGGTCGAGCAAAGCCAGCGCGCTATCGGCATGCGCTTTGGCGAGGATCAGGCTGCTCTCGGTGGGGATGAGGTTGCAGAGGCGATCGGTCTGCCAGTGCTCGATCCAAACCTTGAGGCTGGTCAGGTGGTCGCGGAGGGCGTCGTGGCGGGTCATGCTGCGATCCTCCAAAGCGGGAGCGGCATCTGCCATGCTTCAACCGCGCGGGAAGCCGCAGCCTGAACCCGAACGGCGAAGGCCTTTGCTTCGTGCCAAGAGTTCCCGTCGCGGCCTTGCTTGCGAGCTGCGAACGACCAAGCCATGCTATCGGCTGTCGCGAGGAGTTCGCGGACGCCAGGATGCATCAACGCCGTCTGCTTCACTCCGAATCCATGCAGGAGCAGATCGGAACGGACGCGATGGATTGCCGATAGGACCTCAACAATGGCCTCGGGGTCGCCGTTGCTTTTGCAGACCGATCCGACACCGACCCACATTCCATGCGTGAGCCGATCGCCGTACAGAGCGACATGGCGCACATAATCAGTTGGAGCGTAGCCCTGCAAAACCGGCATAACCGGGAACGGGCATTTGCCATTGAACAGGCGGTCCAACTCTGCGTTCAAGGCATCGTAGCGCTCGATGGTCAGCCGCTGATGGTCTAGGATCGTAAGGCCCGTCTTGGCGAGCATGAATGGCTCGCACATGTAGTCTTGCGCAACAGCGGCGGCGATGTCGACGACGCCTGCCGTGTGGAGACGAAAAAGCTCCGCGGCATAGTCCTCGACCCCGTGGCGATAGCCGCCATAGAGGTTCAATTCGGTGAAGGCGCCGCTATCGACCAGCACGCGCCCTGCAACAGGCTTCTTGCGCCGGCGCACTCGGTTGATGCTGATGCAGCAAAGTTCGAAATGCTGAGCGTCGGCTGGCTGGTGGAGTCCAACATAGAACTGGACGCTCATGCGGCCCTCCCGCAATCGCGCAGGGCGCGCATTTCGAGCTCTTCCTCGTCCATCCAAGAACCGAACCTGGCATAGGCGCCAGACAGGGCGATAGCCGCCTTGCGATTGAGCGGGACGATGGTGTCGAGCGCGGCC